>CAZOBP010000022.1:0-27226 GCA_964577995.1 uncultured Anaerolineales bacterium | reverse complement strand
TCGCGGAAGAAAACCCCATGCACTCTTCCGAACACTGTGGCAGACAGGCGCGCAAGCGCAGGCATGTTTTCCCCTATCTGAGCAGCCAGAGCAAGCGCTGTCTTCTCTCGTCCAGACGGTGGAGGCCAGCTTCGCGAGCAAGATCCACCGCTTCCTGAAGTTCTTCCGCGCTGGGAGGACGGTCGATCTCCATGTATTCATGGGCCTTGTAGGTGGGCCGGTACTGCGACATGACGTTGAGATAGCTGTTGAGCGACACCTCCTGGGACAGGAATCTGACTATCTCTCCTGTCCCGGCCAGGCCATGGGGGAGAACCAGATGACGAACCAGCAGCCCTCGCTGGGCTATCCCCCGCTCGTCCATCATCAGATCTCCTACCTGCCGGTGCATCTCCTTCACCGCCGCCTGGTTCACCTGGGGATACTGCTTGACTTTGGAGTACTTGCGACCTGTCTCCTCGTCTGCGTATTTCATGTCGGGCATGTAGATATCAACGATACCGTCCAGGAGGCGCAAGGCCTCAAGACTGTCGTAGCCGCCAGTGTTGTGGACCAGCGGCACGGTCAGTCCCTTCTCTGCCGCGATGAGCAGTGCCTCCAGGATCTGTGGCACGACGTGAGTGGGGCTGACGAAGTTGACGTTGTGACAGCCCCGCCCCTGGAGGTGGAGCATCATGGCGGCCAACTCCTCGGGCTCGACCTCCCTGCCCTCTCCCATCTGGCTGATCTCATAGTTCTGGCAATACTGGCAGTGCAGATTGCAGTTTGTGAAGAAGATGGTCCCCGAGCCGTGCTCACCTACGAGGGGGTCCTCCTCGCCAAAGTGCGCATTGAAGCTGGAGACCACCGCCTTGCGTCCCGTGCGACAGGCAGCGCCCTTGAAGCTTTCCAGCCGGTTGACGCGGCATTCCCTCCCGCACAGGCGGCACTCCTCAAGCATGCCGCGGGCCTCCTCGACGCGACGCTCAAGTTCGCCTGTGCGCAGCACTTTGAGATACGCTGCTTCGAATTCTGACATAAGGCGCATCGCACCTGGGCTATTATAGCAGACTAGCAGGGCCTTGGCGATTGTGAAGGGTCTGGACCAAGACGCGTCACGACCAGTTGACGTACACCTTCTGCATCCGGCCCTGGCGGTCCCAGTAGAGGAGGTGACCTTGTTCCCGGCCATGCTCGTAGAGCAGGCGGGTGATCTCCACGTCGCGCTCACAGTATTCGATCACCTTGTCGAGCTCGCCTTGCCGATACCAGCGCACCGACTGTAAGCCATCTGCAGACTTGCCGACACCTAGCGTTGCCTCCGCCAGCGCTTGCAGAGGCAGGCGGAACCCCAGTTCTCTGTGGATGTCCTGGAGCATGTCCACCGTGGGCAGCGTGTGCAGCGGGTAGTCGGTGTATGGTCTCAACACCTCGTAGTCGAAACTCAAGACGTTGAATCCCACCACCAGATCGGCGCTGGCGAGCTCATCCACGAGCGCTTGAGCTTGGTCCTCTGTGTAGCTGCGGTACTCCCCCGTGGAGCTGTCATAGGTGACAGCCGCAGCCAACCCCAGTTGATGCAGGTTATGCCGGCCGCCGACCTCGTCGAAGGTCCTTTGAGTCTCCACATCGAAGAAGACCGTTTTCTCACATTCGTGCATTGCGCATCACCCGTCCAATCAGCGGCGTTTTACAGCGTCTAGCCCATTGAGGCCACCAGCAGGGTCATGGTGGCGATGCTAGCCAGCGTGGATGCGAAGATGACCCCGGTGACGAACTCGGGCTCGCTGCCAAACTCCATGGCCAGGATGCTGGTCATCACGCCTGTGGGAGTGCTATGTTCGACGATGCACGCCTGTCTGGTGACGCTCGACAAACCCAGCACAGAGGCGAGCACGATGCCCACTACGGCTCCACCCACAAGTCTGACCAGGGTGGCGGTGCAGATCAGTCCGACCCGCCTCTTCGCCGTGCTCCTGGCTAGCTGGAGCCCTACCAGGAGCAACATCACCGGTATGGCAGCTTCGCCTACCATCTCGAGCGGCTTGAAGACGAAGTCGGGCACGACAAAGCCGCTGGCCTTGACAACGAAGGCGGCGGCGATGGCGTAGATCATGGGTACTCTGAAGATGTTGAGGAACGAGGTGGTGACTCTGGCTTTGCCTCTCGAGGCGACGAACACGGCCAGTGTGTTGACCATGAAGGCGCTGGCTACGAAGTAGATCAGTGCCCGTTCCAGCCCTGGTTGACCAAAGGCGAAAAGGACGAGCGGCAGGCCATAGTTGCCGGAGTTGACGAAGGTACAACTGAGCATGAAGGCACTCTCTGTTGACTGGTCAAGGCGCAAGAGCCTGGCGACGGCCCAGGACAGTGCGAGCACAAGAACAGTGCCCAGAACGGTGAAGATGACGGTCTGGGCGAGGTCAGCCCCGGTCACCGTAGTCTCAACGAGCTTGGAGAAGACCAGGGCCGGACCCAGGACGTACAGAGAGACACGGGATAGGGTTTGGGCGTCCAGGGACTTCAGGCGGGCCGTGACGAATCCGGCACCGATGATGAGAAACACAGGGAGTACGATATTGACGAGTACGGATAGCAGGATCACCTTCGCACCCCGCTACTCGGGTTCTATGTCCAGCAGCGAGTCGAACAACCCGGTTGTGAGTTCCAGTTCGCTGAGAGCTTCCTCTCCGGCCGCCGCGATGACTTCATCTTCGCTTTCGCAGCACAGTCGGAGCGCGCGACGCGCCTCGCCGCCGCCTATCTTCCCCAAGGCGTAGATGCTTGCCTGCTGCACCTCCCTGTCGGGATCGGCGATCAGGCGTATCAACGCGGGAACTGCTTCCTTCAACTCCAGTTCGCCGCAGGCCCGGGCTGCTTCGAACCGCATCTCGGGATTGCCACTCCTCAGCTCCGCGATGACGGTCTTGCCCCATACGGAATCGGCACTCCTCCCCATGGAGAAGATGGCGCTGACGCGCATCTTCTCATCTGGATGAAGATAGGCTGCCTCGATCAACTGCCGCACACTCTCGTCGCCGGCATAGCTGATCGCTTCCACGGCGCGCCTTCGCGTCTCCAGCGCCTCTTCGGCGTCGTCGATCACTTCCCAGAGAGCCTGCACGACGCTTCTACCGAGTTCCTCTTCTAGCTCGTCGAGCTCGGCCATTAACACGAAGCGGCCCAAGCCGGTGGCCGCCGCTGCCCGGACGATGATGGACGGGTCCGCGGACAGCAGATCGAGAAGGACATCCATCAGGCCAGGGTCTCGGTCTTCCCACAAACCATCGATGGCGTAGGCGCGTACCTCGGCGTACTCGTCCCGCAATCCTATGCGGAAGATGCTGTTGAAATCGACTGTGACGTTGGCTTCGGCGATCTCGACCAGGTCAGTAACGACGTCGCGTCGCCGCGCGCTGCTCAAGAGCGCCCAATGCTCTGAGAAGAGTTCCATCTCTTCACGGCCGAGCCCGGAGAGCATATAGAGCCGAGAGTGCGAGAGCGCTTCGCTCTCGTCGCTGATGTGGTCCAACGTTCGTTGAAGATCCATGTCGTCGAGAATATACCACAGCTAAGCGGGTTTGTAGCTTGATTATAGTGGTCGGGGTGGGCAAAGTCAAACGTGGACCGGGGCTGACATCGAACGCTCGGGCATTTGGAGGTAGCCGTGGCGCGGTGAGGCAGTGCGCTACCTTGATGAGGCGCTGCGAGGTGACCTCCTAGGCCAAGTACGGCTAGGTCTGGCGCGTGAACCTCGAGATGATGTCCTTGGCCTTATCCACGTACCACAGGCCACAGGTGACCAGGCTGTAGAGGTAAGGGGTGCGGCGCCCGAAGATGGTGCCACCACGGAGGTTCTCCAAGAACTCCGCCGGGCCGATGAAGGGATCGAGTTCCACCCCAGCCCGACCGATCTCCCTGGCGAAGTGGGCGTCGCTGCCGGCGGCCACCGGGATGTTGTGCTGGCGGGCTACCTCCTGTGCGGCCAGGTTGTCCCTATGGCGCAGAATCCTGGCGTTGAAGCCCTCCAGGATGTCCACACGGTCGATAATAGCTTCGAGGTTCTTGCGACCGAGAGCGGTGGGCACGTCGCGCGCAAGAGGGTGTGGGACGTAGACCAGGCCTCCTTGGTCTTTGATGCGGTCTATCGTCTCCCGTGCGGAAAGACCTGGTGGGATCCACTCCGAGAGAAAAAGGCCCGCTATCTCTCCTTGCTGTGACCCTATCTCCTCGCCCACGATGACGGGAAAAGGTGCCTCGGCCGCCAGTTGTAGAGCTCCATCTATCTCGTTGTGGTCGATGACGGCGATGGAGTCCACGGAGCTGTCCAGCACCGCCTCGATGACAGCTTCCAGGGGAACCCAGCAGTCCTCGGAGCACGCCGTGTGGACGTGGAGGTCTATCCTCAAGCGCTGGGGTCCTCGGCGCTCCATGTGAGGTAGCGTGGGAGTTCGTCGAGCAAGGCTCTGGTGCTGGTGAAACGGATGGCCTGCATGCCCAGCTCCAGGGCGGCGTCTACGTTGCGAGGATAGTCGTCAATGAAGAGCGCCTCAGACGGTGGCACGTGGAGCCGGTCGAGGATGAGTCGAAAGATGGCAGGGTCAGGTTTGGCCATGCCGACCTGCGCCGAGTATACGACGGCGTCGAAGATCTCTTTGATCCCCCAGTTCTCTTCCAGCCAGGTGTCCAGCCTGTCAGGAGCGTTACTGAGGAGACCGATCTTGTAGTGCATCCGCAGTGCCTTGATCAGACGAACCAGCTCTTCGTCTACTCGGTCGCCCGAGAAGTACTGTCGGCGGAAATCGGACAACTCCTCAGGTGTGGTCAAGCCCAGCTGTGCCCCCACCCGCTTCCAGTATTCGTCGTAGGTGATAGCGCCTGTCTCGGCCAGTTCCCAGTCCTCGCGGCCCCAGATGATGCGGTCCAGGGTCTCGAGTTCCTGACCCAGCTTCCGGGCCAGTTCGCGGCGAGCCTGGGGAAACTCGGTACGGACGAGAACTCCACCCAGGTCGAAGATGACGGCCTTGATCTCCATGCGGCTACTTCGTCCATGTTGAGCTTTGCTGGGAGAGGGTGGCTATGACTCCCAAGAGGTCGGACAGGCTGCCGGCGGTCGCGTCAGGAAAGACGCGGTCCCCTCCTGCGTCGTAGTCGGGGTAGAGGTCCCAGGCAGCCAAGACGCCCTTGAGGCCGGAGTTGTGAGCGCCGAGGACGTCGAAGCGTAGTGTGTCCCCGACCATCACCACCTGCGAGGGCGGGAAATCCCATTGGCTCAGTACCTTCTCGAATATGCCCGGGTGCGGCTTGCGCAGCCCCACCCCTGCCGAGGTAAGAGCTACGTCGAACCACTTCCTGAAGTCGAATTGGTCGACCAACTGCTGGATGAGACGATCATCTGTGGCGTTGGAGATGAGGGCCAATCTGTAGCCCAAATCGGATAGCTGACGCAGCGTCGCCTGAGCCTGCGGGTAAGTTGTCCATTGCTCCTCCTCGAAGGAGAAGAAGGAGCTCAGTGCTCCCTCGATCAGCTCGGGGCTGACGTCTTCGTGGCCGTGCTCGGCGAGAGAGGCTCTCAGGGAGTATTCCGACGTGTATTCGATCTGTTCCTCCACGGCCCTGGCATACAGCGACTCGCGGGCGGAGAGGTAGTGCTCGCCGAAGCGACGGGGATCGACGTTCAGCCCTTGTGCCCTGAGGAAGCCCACCAGGTCCTGCGCTCCTCGGAGCCTCACCGCTTCCCACTCATCGTCCAGGTACATCAACGTGTTGCCAAGATCGAAGATGATGCCTTTGATGCCGCTCATTTGTCTGAGGAGACCTCCCAGTCGTTGATGTTGGCGATCAGTTCGGATTCGACAACGGTCCGCTGCTCCTTCAGGGGCAGGTTGCGGATGGTGACCTGCCCCGAGGCAAGTTCGTCAGGTCCCACGATGACTACGTAGGGGATGCCCTTCTTCAACGCATAACGTATCTGATCCCCCAGCGGATCGTTCTCGAAGTACAGCTCGACGTTCAGGCCACCCCTACGCAAGCGGCTGCTCATTCTGAGCGACGTGCCGGTGTGGGCCTCGTCGAAGATAGTGACCAGGACCTGTGTGTTGGTCGTGCCCACCTCAGGAGGGAACATGTGGAGTTCTTCCATCACGTCGATGATGCGCTCGATACCGAAACTGGTGCCCGTCGCGGGGTAGCTTCTGTCGGTGAACGTGCCGATCAAATCGTCGTACCGCCCGCCTCCACAGATGCTGCCGATACGGGGCTCCTCCACCACCGTCTCGTAGATGGGGCCGGTGTAGTAGTCGAGGCCCCTGACCATGGCGAAATCCACCTCGTATCGCTCGCGTGGGACGTCCAGAGCCTCCAGGTAGGCGACGATCTCCTCCAGTTCCTCAATCCCTTCCAGGGCCACCGGATAGTCACCCAGTCTCTGCCGGAGTTCCTCAGGAATGGCGTTGCCGCCACGGGTGACCTGAAGCAGTTCGACGAGTCGAGCGATCACATCCTCGGGGATCTGGTTGGCCCTGAGTTCTTCCTTCACGCCGTCAAGGCCGATCTTGTCCAGCTTGTCGATAGAGCGGTAAAGGCCGCCCAGCAGCTCCTGCGGTACTCCAGCGAATTGACCGATGCCTGTCAGGATCTTGCGGTTGTTGATCCTCACGACGAACTCCTGGAAACCAAGACGGCTCAGGACCTCGTGCATGATGTCAACCAGCTCAGCGTCGGCCAGCATGCTGGCGCTGCCCACCGTATCCACGTCGCACTGGTAGAACTCACGGTAGCGACCCTTGCCTGGGCGCTCCCCCCGCCAGACTGGCGAGATCTGGTATCGTTTGAATGGTTTCTGGAGATCCGGATACGTGGCTGCCACGCGCGAGAGGGGCACCGAGAGATCAAACCGCAAGGCAAGCTTCTCCTTGCCACCTCTCCGCGAGACGTTGTAGATCATGCGCTCGGCGTCGGGGCCGTACTTGCCGCTCAGGGTTTCGTGGAGCTCCACGGAGGGGGTGCTGAGAGGCTCGTACCCAAAACTCTCGAACACGTCTCGGATGACGTCGATCACGTACTGGCGAAGGATCATCTGCTGAGGCAGGAAGTCCCTCATCCCTCTGGGAAGCTTGGGTGTTACTCTGGTAGCCACTTTGCTTTGCCCTTTCTCTGCGCTGTTCGCCCCTCAGTCCGCCGCCACCGCCTGGACCGGCACGAGATGGTCACTAGTCGCTCTTGATCACGAGTTCCGCGAGGTCTGCCAGAGGCTCGCCCAGAGACGTTTCCACGGCACTGACGATGTCACCATTGTGCACCATGGTGGCAGCACGGCCTAGGTCAGGATAGAGGGGTCTGTCCTGGCTCAGGTGCTCGATCTGTGCTCTGATAGCCTGGTACGCCGCCTCGGTCCCCACTCCGAGACGGGCCTTCCCGACCGCCTTTCCCTTTCCCAATTCGTATTGTACGGTCTTGCGACATTGCTGCAAGTCGTCGCTCCGCTGCCACGTAGTGGTGCGGAACTCGAGCCCACTGAGCCGGAAATCGAGAGCCTGGGCCGCGCACAACACCTCGATCCCGACGATCTGCTCCACGTTGCGTACGATCTCCCGGGCGTGCCTGGCGGCGTTGGTGCTCATACTCACGTGGTCTTCCTGATTGGCGCAGGTGGGTATCGAATCCACGCTGTCCGGATGGGCCAGCGTCTTGTTGTCGGATACCAGCGCAGCCGCTGTGTACTGCGCCATCATCAGCCCGTTGTTGAGCCCGCTGTCTTCAACCAGCATGGCGGGTAGCCCGGCGCTGAGCGTGTTGTCCAGGAGACGGAAGACCCTACGTTCGGAGATGCTTCCTATCTCAGCGACGGCCATGCCCAGCATGTCCATAGCCAGAGCCAAGGGTTCTCCGTGGAAATTGCCGGCCGAGATGGCCTTGTTCTCCCTCTTCTCTGGCAGGTCGAGAAAGATGAGCGGGTTGTCCGTGGCGGCGTTGATCTCTCTGCTGATAACGTAGCGCACGAAGGACAGGACATCTCGCGCGGCGCCGATGACCTGAGGCGCGCAGCGCAGAGAATAGGCGTCCTGCACCCGCGTGGTGGAATCGATCAACTCGCTCCCTTCGATCAGGCGCAGAACGTTGGCGGCGCATCGGATCTGTCCGTCGTGCCCGCGCGCCGCGTGTACTTTGTGGTGGAAGGCATCAGAGACCCCACGCATGGCTTCCAGACTCATAGCCAGAGCGATCTCTGTGTTCTTGACCAGCATCTCCGCGTCGTGCAGGGCCAGCGCTGCGATGGCCGCGCTCACTGTCGCCCCGTTGTTGAGGGCCAAGCCCTCCTTGGCTTTCAGTTCCACCTGTTCAAGGTCGGCTCTATCCATGGCCTCCGCGGCTGTCATCTGCTGGCCCTGATAGAAGGCTTCACCGCCCTCCGTGTCCTTGCTCAGAGCCAAAGCAAGATGGGATAGCGGAGCCAGATCTCCACTGGCTCCGAGAGATCCTTTCTCTGGGATGACAGGATGTACGCCTCGATTGAGCATGGATAGCAGCGTCTCTAGGACTTCTACCCTGATGCCGGAGTACCCCTTGGCGAGCGTGTTGGCCCGAATCAGCATCGTGGCTCGCACAGTCCCCACATCCAAGGGTTGGCCGACTCCCACGGAGTGGCTCATGATCATGTTGCGGGTCAAGGTCTCAACCTGCGTCACCGGGATCTTGACCTCGGCCAGCGAGCCGTAGCCGGTAGTCAGCCCATATACCGTGAGCTTTCCCTCGTCCACGACCTCGTCCACCCACCTCCGACAGTTCTCGACGCGTTCAATCGCCTGAGCGGATAACTGGACTCTCTTGCCATGACGAGCGACATCCACGACCTCATCGACGGATAGAGCCTCCCCGTCGATGAGGAGCGTACTAGAGTGGTGAGGGTCATCCTTCTGTTGCTCCATCACTTGGCCTCCTCTTGCATCAACGACGCGCATGCGGCTCGATGGTGGTTTGGCCACGGGAGTCAAAAAGAGGAGCCCGGGTCGAGTGCCTGCGGCTCCTCCAGCGGCTAGAAGGGTGGACGACGGGGATCGAACCCGCAACCTCAGGATCCACAGTCCAGTGCTCTGCCAGTTGAGCTACGTCCACCACGGCGTCTGCAGCCTGCATTCTAGTATAGCATACCAGAGGGAGGATTGCAAGAGCTATGGGTGCTGTACGACAAGAAACTCACACACGGGGTCGCCCAGTCCCTGCCGTTGGGGATAGGCGACGCTAATCTCGGCATCAGGCAGGAGAACCCGAAACCAGGCGTCCCACAGGGTCTCGCAGGTCACGCAGGCCTGGTCTTGCCTGGGCAGGTTCGCTCTCTTGGCTCCCTCGAAGGCTGCGCAGCGGCGCACTAGGATGCGGGCCTTTCTGTCGTCGAGTTCGTAGATGGCCCTGACTCCCGGACCGAGCAACAGGTCGGTGTGGGTGGCGATCATTCTCACGGCATCCCCGAGATCGTCGGCTGCCTTCTTGTGCAGGGCCTTGAGCATGGTGCGCATCTCAATGCGGCCGAAGGCCGTACGCACCGCCGCGTTGAGCTCGACGGCCTCCTCCAGGCTGAACTTCTCGACGCTGTGCAGGAACCACTGGCCATCCCAGAAGAGGGCGAGTTTGCGCAGCATCTTGACCTTGTCAGTGTCACTGATGGCGTAGAGTTCCAACTGGATGCTCCCCTCTACTCATGGGATCAGGCGGCCGGCCTTGATCACGGTTTGCACCGGATTGGTGCCGAAGCGGTAGGCCAGGTGGCGATAGTCGGTGATGTCCAGGATGAGCAGATCTGCCTTCTTGCCCACCTCCAGGCTTCCCACCTCGTGCCCCCGGGCGATGGCGAAAGCGGCGTTGATCGTGGAGGCCACGATCGTCTCCGCGGGGGTCATGGCCATCTGACGGCAGGCCAGAGCCGAAATAAAGGGCATGGACTCACAATAGCAGGTGCCGGGATTGAGATCCGTAGCCAGGGCCACAGCTACTCCCGCGTCGATCATCTTCCTGGCAGGGGAGTAGTGGTCCTCCGCCAGGCCAAAGGGCGTGCCGGGCAGGAGCACGCCGATGGTGTCAGAGTCGGCCAGGAGTTCGATCTCCTCGTCCGTCGTACAGGCCAGGTGGTCGGCGGAGATGGCCTCTAGCTCCACCGCAAGGGCTGTTCCCCCCAGAGACTTGAACTCGTCGGTGTGGATCTTGAGGCCCATGCCCAGAGCTCTGGCCCTCTCCAGGATGCGCCGGCTCTGTTCAACGGAGAAGGCTCCCTCCTCGCAGAAGACGTCGCAGAAGGGTGGCATCTCCGCTCCAAGATGACCTTCTCTCTCGAGGGCCGGCAGCATCTCCTCTATCACGAGGTCGACATATTCGTCTGCTCGGCCTCGGTACTCGGCGGGGACGGCGTGTGCTCCGAGGAACGTGGGGATCAGGTCCATCGGATGGCTTTCGTCGAGCAGTCGGATGGCCTCCAGCATCTTCAGCTCGGTTTCGGTATCCAGCCCATAACCCGTCTTGACCTCCACGGTGGTAGTGCCGTGGGCCAGCATCCTGTCCAGTCGCGCCCGGCTCTGATTCACCAGGTCATCGAGGCTGGCCGCTCGCGAGGCCCTGACGGTGTTCATGATCCCGCCTCCGGCGGCCAATACCTCCATGTAGGAGGCCCCCTGGAGTCGCATCTCGAACTCCGAAGCGCGATCCCCGGCGAACACGACATGGGTGTGGGGGTCCACGAAACCGGGCAAAACCACCTTGCCGGAGGCGTCTATCAACCTGGCGCCGTCTCCCGCCTGGGTCAAGACGTCGCTGGTTCTTCCCACCAGGGCGATACGCTCACCCTGGACCGCCACGGCACCGTCCTCGATGATCTCCAGTTGCCGCATCGAGGGACCTCTTCTCGGCCCCTCGGCAGAGGCGATGGTCAACAACTGAGCGGCACTGTGGATGATGAGCGTGGATCTCAACGGCCTTCAACTCCTTGAAGAGTCTGATCTCCTCCTCGGAAAGACTTGGCGTGCGCAGATTGCCTGCGCTTGGGACGGTTGGGGGAGGGCGTGGGCCCCTCGTCCATCTGCGCCCCATTTGGCGGACTGGCCAAAGTCGCCAGGGACGTGCCTCTCACGGGCTCACTTCATCATCGGGATCTTGATTCCGTGGAGCTTGGCGGCGTCTATGGCTTCCTCATATCCAGCGTCCACGTGGCGCATGATGGCGGACCCAGGATCCGTGGTCAGCACACGTTCCAGTCGCCGCGCCGCCTCGGGCGTGCCGTCGGCGACGATGACCTGTCCGGAGTGGATGGAGTAGCCGATGCCCACGCCGCCGCCGTGGTGGATGGAAATCCAGGTGGCGCCACCCACCGCATTGAGGAGGGCGCTCAACAGCGGCCAGTCGGCGATGGCGTCACTTCCGTCCTTCATCCCCTCGGTCTCTCGATAGGGTGAGGCCACCGATCCGCCATCCAGATGGTCCCGCCCGATGACGATAGGGGCGGAGATCTCACCACTGCCTACCATGTCGTTGATTTTCAGCCCGAACTTGGCCCGCTCGCCGTAGCCCAGCCAGCAGATGCGGGACGGCAGTCCCTGGAACTTGACCTTCTCCTGGGCCATCCTGATCCAGCGCACGAGGTGCTCGTCGTAGGAGAACTCCTTCATCACCACTTCGTCGGTCTTGTAGATGTCCTCGGGATCGCCCGAGAGGGCCACCCAGCGGAAGGGCCCTTTCCCTTCACAGAACAGCGGTCTGATGTAGGCGGGAACAAAGCCGGGGAAGTCGAAGGCGTTCTTGACCCCTGCCTCGTAGGCCCTCTGGCGGATGTTGTTGCCATAGTCGAAGACCACGGCACCCTTGTTCTGGAAATCGAGCATGGCCCTGACGTGGCGCCCCATGGACTCGATGGAGCGGCGCTTGTACTCCTCTGGGTCCTTCTCCCATAGCTTCTGCGCCTCCTCGACCGATAGCCCCTGGGGTATGTAGTTGTGGGGATCGTGGGCAGGAGTCTGGTCGGTGACCACGTCCGGCACCACCCCCCGGATCACCAACTCTGGGTAGACGTCGGCGGCGTTGGCGATGAGGCCGACGGATTTCGGCTCCTCTTTGGATAGCGCCTCCTCCACCAGCGTCATCGCTTGCTCCAGATCATCCACCACCAGGTCCACGTAGGCGGTCTCCAGACGACGTTGGGCGCGCGCGGGGTCCACCTCCACGATGAGGCCCACGCCCTCGTTCATGGTGATGGCCAGCGGCTGAGCGCCGCCCATGCCGCCAAGTCCCGCAGTGAGGACGAACTTCCCCTTCAGGCTCGATCCGAAGTGCTTCTGAGCCAGAGTTCCCAGGGTCTCGTACGTCCCCTGGAGTATGCCCTGTGTGCCTATGTAGATCCAGCTTCCCGCTGTCATCTGGCCGTACATGATGAGGCCCTTCGCATCCAGTTCGTCGAAGTACGGCTGGTTGGCCCAGGCCGGGACCAGGTTGGAGTTGGCCAGGAGGACGCGCGGCGCATCCTGGTGGGTCGTGAAGACGCCCACCGGCTTACCCGACTGGACCAGCAGTGTCTCGTCGTTCTCCAACTCCTTCAGTGTGGCCACGATAGCTTCGAAGGCCCTCCAATTCCTCGCGGCCTTCCCGCCACCGCCGTAGACGATCAGCTCCTCCGGCTTCTCAGCTACCTCCGGGTCTAGGTTGTTCATCAGCATACGCATTGCTGCTTCCTGTCCCCAGCCCTTGCACGTGAGTTCCGTACCGCGTGGGGCCCGTACACTTGTCGTCATGATGGCACCTCCAACTGGCTCGTGTTCGCGTCTATTATAGCGCGGGTTTGCTTGCGCCGCCACGCCCAGAGCACGGTTTGCCCAGGCACAGGCAAGCACGTACAATACCGCCCGGAGGAGACTCGATTCTTGCGTCTCTGGTACAGGTTCGTCAAGTTCGCGTTTTTTCACTTCTACAACGAGTTCGCCTGGACCTACGATCTGGTGAGCCGCCTCGTCTCGCGGGGCAAATGGCATGACTGGCAACGGGCAGCCTTGCCGGAAGTGCGAGGCGACCGGGTGCTGGAAGTCGCCTTCGGCACGGGCAATCTGCTGTGGGACCTGGTGACTGAAGGCCACCACTGCGCCGGCGTGGACCTGTCTCCGTACATGGCGCGGTTCACCGCTCGAAAGTTCCGCCGCAGGGGACGGGAAGCACCCATCTGTCGCGCACGGGTCCAGGAGTTGCCGTTTCGTGATGTGACCTTCGACTCCGCGGTGGCCACCTTTCCCGACTATTTCATCCTGGATCCGGTGGCGCAGGAAGAGATGGCACGGGTGCTCGTGCCTGGAGGGCGCCTGGTTGTGGTGGAGGGCGGGCGTTTTCTGAAGGAGGACCTTTGGAGCCGGCTCCTCAACTGGGCTTTTCGGGTCACCGTCTCGCCACGGACCTGGAAGGAGGCACAGAAGCAGTTCACGCATTCACTGTTCTCTGTTGAGCGGCGAGAAGTGGTCGACGGAGGGAGTGTGGTGGGCGTCGTGGTCGCCGTGAAGAAGTCTGGCTAGTCAGCCTTCGTCACCTCCGGGAGCGGGAGGTGTTGTATGTGGCAGAGAAAAGAGGAGGGCAGGGAGACATGGATCTGGATGAAGCCATCAGGCGGCGACGCAGCATCAGGAGGTACAAGGCCGATGCGCCCGTCCCGCGGGAGGACATCGAAGCGATCATCGAGGCTGGGTGCTGGGCACCCAGCAGCACCAACATCCAGCCGTGGCGCTTCATCGTCGTCGAGAACCGGGAGACGATCGCCGCGATGGCCAAGGTCGTCTATGACAAGTTCCAGGCCCTTTCGAAGGATGCTCTACGGCAGGGTGAGAAGAGGGTCGCTGCTTTTTGTAGGTTCCTGCGCAGCTACACCAGCTTCTTCAGCGACGCGCCGCTGGTGATAGTGGCTTGCACCAAACCCTACGAGAACCCCGTGCTCAAGATGCCCATGAGTACCGTCATCGAGAAGACCAAGGCGCTGGGGGAAACAGGTCTAGACGTGAAGCCCATCGTCATAGACACGGTGCAGAAGAGCGTGGCTATGGCTGTGCAGAACATGCTGCTCAAGGCGCACTCCATGGGATATGGGACCTGTGCCATGGATGGTCCCATTGCGGTGAAGGCCGCTCTGCGGGAGATGCTGGACATCGAAGACGATCTAGAGATGGTGATGGTGATCCCCATGGGCGTGCCCGAGACCACCGAGGTGGAGGCCCCCGAGAGACTACCGGTGGCCGACGTGATTCGATATCATAGCCTTTAGTGGGGGCTGGGCGCGACGTCCAGCGCCCGAACCGGCGAGCGCCTGAGAACTGAGATGCTCAGAGGGAGACTCTGTCACCTCGGTGCGGCACCATGACGTCCGGGATTCTTCGGTCTTCGATGGCATCCGCGAGAGCCAGGGACTGGTCCTCCTCACCGTGCACGACGAAGATCCCCTTCAGACCGGACTTTGCGCGGCCTACCCACCACAGTAGCTCGTCTCGGTCGGCGTGAGCACTGAAGGCGTCTATCACCTTCACCTGTGCTCGAAGCCGGTATTCGTCGCCAAAGATGCGGACTCTCTCTCTTTTCTCCGCTATGCGACGCCCCAGAGTGTGCTCGGCCTGAAAGCTGACGATGAGCACGGTGTTTCGAGGGTCCTCGATGTTGTTCTTCAAGTGGTGCAGGATCCTCCCCGCCTCGCACATGCCGGAGGCCGAGATGATGATCATGGGGCCATCCATTTCGTTGAGTTCCTTCGAATCCTCCACGTTTCTCGTGTAATGGAGCCCACGGAATCCAAAGGGGTCCTGCTCCCGCAGAAGGAACTCGTTCGTCTCCTCGTCGAAGCACTCGGGATGGAGGCGGAAGATCTCGGTGGCGTCTATGGCCAGGGGGCTGTCTACATAGATGGGAAGGGGTGGTATCCTTCCGGCCATCCGCAGACGATGCAGGGTGTAGATCACTTCCTGGGTTCTTTCCACGGCAAAGGCGGGGACGATGAGCTTGCCTCCTCGCGAGTAGGTCTCCATCACGGTCTCGGCCAGCTCCTCCTCTACCCGGTTGATGTCTTCGTGGAGACGATTGCCGTACGTGCTCTCCGTGATCAGGTAGTCCAGGTCTCGCACTACAGTGGGGTCGCGCAGGATGGGGAGATCTTTGCGTCCCAGGTCGCCTGTGAAGCCTAGCCTCACCGTCTGCCCGTTCTCGTTGATGCTCAGGATGGTGATCGCCGAGCCCAGGATGTGACCCGCGTCGAGCAGTATGGCCTGCACACCCTTGGTCACGGGGAACCAGCGGTTGTACTTGTGGGCGACGAGATAGTCGAGGGCGTGCTCGGCTTCCTCGACCGTGTAGAGAGGCTCCACGGGAGGAAGCCCCTTGCGCCGGTGTTTCTTGTTGACGTATGCCACGTCTTTGCTGTTGATGTGGGCGCTGTCCCGAAGCATGATGGACACCAGGTCGGACGTAGCCATCGTGCAGTGAATGTCTCCTCGGAAGCCGCTCTTGACCAGTGTGGGGATGTTGCCGCAGTGGTCTATGTGGGCGTGCGAGAGGACGAGAGCATCGATGCCCGCAGCGTCGAAGGGCAGGTTGCGGTTTCGTTCGAGGGCCTCAGCGCGATGGCCCTGGAAGAGGCCGCAATCCAGAAGAACGCTTTTTCCGTTGGCGTGAATGAGATGCTGAGAACCCGTTACCGATCGGGCTGCGCCCCAGAAGGTGATCTCCACTAGCTTATCCCAGAGTCACTATGCACGATCCGACATGGCCCTGTGGGCCGTCTAGTCCTTTTCCAAGTCAAGGAGCTCCTGTGTCAGGTACTTTGCGTCCAAACCGTCGTAGCCCATTTCTCTGGCCAGTTCCTCGACGGGCAGCTCTTGCCCTCGTCTCCAAAGGGAGATGAGGTAGTCGCCTGCATCGGGACTGGCGAACCATTCCCTCCCGGACCGACCTTCCAGAAAGCGTCTCAACTGTGCCTCGAAGATCCACGCCCGCAGGTACTGAGCGCAGTAGAACGCGTCGTCGGTGTCGGCCAGGTAGTTCTCGGCGGCAATGCCTACCCCCAGCGCTTCGGTGAGGATGCTCACATATCTGTCATCGGCTCCCTCGACCTGGGTGTGCAACTCTTGCTCGTAGATGAGTTTGCTGCCGTAGCGGCGAAGGAACCATAGCTTGTGGAAGTGAGTAAACCTGAGGAAATCGCGACTATCCTCGATGCCTAGCACCTGCTCTAGCCACTGTTCATTAAGCAGCAAGTACTCGAACAGGAACGCATACCCTTCGGTGACCGAGTTGTCTCCTAGCCGACGGAAGGGAAAGGGCAGTCCAGGATCGACGTGTGCGAAATGCTCGGCGTGCCCCGCTTCGTGGAGGAGGCTCCCGTAGTCATCTGGACCACCCGCGGGCTTGATCACCAGTTTGACTTCGTCCGGGATGCGAAGGGGTACGCAGAACGCGCGGGGCGTCTTGAGGGGTCGAGGTTCGGTGTCCAATTGCAGGTTCGATTGTGTGGATAGATCGATGCCCATGCCTGCCAGGGTGGTGCGGAGGGCGGGAAGCAGCTCCTCGTTGGGGAAGAGCGCGTCGAATCCTCTCCCGCGGAAGAGCGCCAGAATGTCACAAGTGGCAGCCGCCTCGACGGGCACATGCACATGCGAGAGGTACTCTTCAAGGAGTCGGTAGAACAGGTCTCGCGTCTCGCGTAGCAGGAACTGCATTTGCTTGGTGAGTAGGTCAAGTCGCAGCGCCCGCAGATCGTTACACAGCGTCATGTAACTATCGAACCCCAGGTCTACGGCCGTCTTGTGAAGGGTTCTGATACGCTCCACTCGCGCTCCATTGGCAGTGGCAGTGATCCCTCGCTCCAGCTGTTCGAGTCGATGCCGGCGGGCCATGTTTGCCTCGTTGGCTATCATCGGCTTCAGGTTGTGATAGGGCACCTGCTCCCCATCCCATTCCACGGTCGCCGTCCTCATCGCATTGCTGGCGCGCTCGGTCAGTCCCTTGACCCGGTTCTCCAGATACTCCAGCGTGACCCACTCCGCCAGATACTTCCCCTCTCGGTCGTGGACCGCATCCAGCAATCGCCTGGCGGCCTCCTCGCTGAAGAGGTGTGCCCAGCGGTCGTAGATGGGTGTGATGTTCAGTTGCCTCTTCAGTCCGGCTTCTGCCAGGTAGTACTCGCGGTTCAACTCCTGGTGGAAGGCTTCTGCGTCTTGCTCAAAATCGCGAGTCAAGGTGTTGTTTTTCATCGGTCCCTGCCGGGGGGAAAGCGAGCGACTGCCATATACCGACGGGTGTCACATCTGCGGGATCAGCCCACCAGTTCCCTGGCGGCTGCGACGATGTTCTCCACCTGGGGTACCATGTGCCGCTCCAGGTTGCGGTTGTAGGGCACTGGTATGTCCAAACCGGCAAGTCGCTTGATGGGGGCGTCCAAGTAGTCGAACGCTTCACTCTCCGCGATGCGGGCTGCTATCTCCGCTCCCACGCCTCCTGTCTTGCAGGCTTCGTGAGCGATGAGGGCTCTGCCGGTCTTGATAACCGATTCGACGATGATCCCATCGTCCAATGGCTTGAGAGTCCGCGGATCCACTACCTCTACCTCTATGCCCTCTTGGGCAAGGGTCTCCGCCGCCTCCAAAGCACGCGGGACCATGATGGAGGTAGCTACTATGGTGAGGTCTCTGCCTGGCCGCTTGACATCCGCAACTCCCAGGGGAATGGTGTAGTCGTCTTCGGGTACCGGTCCCTTCATCTTGTAGAGTAGCTTGTGCTCGACGAAGATTACCGGGTTGTCGTCGCGAATCGAAGAGAGCAGGAGTCCCTTGGCGTCGTACGGAGTGCTGGGCATGACTACCTTGAGGCCAGGTATGTGAACGAACAAGGCCTCAAGGCTTTGGGAATGGTGGGCAGCGGCTCCTGTACCGGAACCACCCGGCGTACGCAGGACCAGGGGTACCTTGGCCTTGCCGCCAAACATGAAGCGCAGCTTGGCTGCCTGGTTGACCAACTGATCCATGGCGATGGTGGTGAGATCCATGAACATGATCTCGGCGACGGGTCGCATTCCAACGAGAGCCGCGCCTGTGGCTGCACCAGCGATTCCTGCCTCGGAGATGGGGGTATCACGCACGCGCTCCTCTCCGAATTCATCCACCAAGCCGTAGGATACGCCAAACGCGCCTCCGTACCTGCCGACATCCTCGCCAATCAGAAAGACTGACTCGTCACGGACCATCTCCTGGCGCAGGGCCTCGCGTATGGCCTCTGCGTACGTTATCTCCCTCATCTAGGCGTACACCCCTTCGAGTATCGTGTCCGCATCTGGTTCCGGACTGGACTTCGCGAACTCCAGCGCTGCCGCGATGGTGCGGCTAGCCTCTTCCTCGATACTGGCAAACTCCTCCTCGTCGAGTGTCCCTTCACTCACTAGCAACTCCCGGAACATCTTGATGGGGTCTTTCCTCTTCCAGGCCTCGATCTCCTCCTTGGTACGGTATAGCTCCTGGTCGCTCTTGGAGTGCCCCTTCCACCGGTACGTCATGCACTCGACAAGAGTGGGTCCTCCACCGGACCTGGCGCGTCCCACCGCTTCGGAAGCAGCGTCATAGACCGCGACTATGTCGTTGCCGTCCACGGTCACCCCCGCCATCCCGTAGCTGTCTGCCCTTTGGGAGACGCGGTCTATGTTGAACGCGCGCTGGGTGGACATCGACATCCCATACTGGTTGTTCTCGCAGACGTAGACCACAGGGAGACGCCAGATGGCGGTCATGTTCAGCGCCTCATGGAAAGCGCCCTGATTGGCCGCCCCATCTCCGAAGAAACACATGACAACCTCGCCAGTGGCCCGCATGTGGAGGCTGAGTCCGACGCCCACGGCAAGAGGGATCCCTCCGCCGACGACTCCATTGGCGCCCAGATTCCGGCCCTGCATATCGGCGATGTGCATGGAGCCCCCTCTGCCGCGGCAGTAGCCAGTCTCCTTCCCCAGGAACTCGGCCATCATCAGGTTGATGTCCGCGCCTTTGGCGATGCAATGGCCGTGCCCACGATGGGTGCTCAGGATGTAGTCCTCAGCTCTCAGAGCGAAAACGCTGCCCACAGCCGACGCCTCCTGGCCGATGGACAGGTGCATCGTTCCGTGGACCAGCCCCCGCGCGAAGAGATCATCCACGGTCTCCTCGAAGAGGCGGATCTTGTGCATCGTGCTCAACATGTCCACACAGAGGTCTCGTTCCAGATCCACTGAAGTATCCCTCCCGCAGGATTCTAGTCCGATGCGGTCGCAAAGTCAACGGCGGTACCATTGGGCTATTGACATATCCACGAAAGCTACACTAGAATCTAGATGTGATTAAGAGCGCTTAGATTGGTCGGCGACAGGAGACGGCGCCGTCTCGGGAACCGGGCGTTTCCTCTTGAAGCTTCGGACACCCTGTAGTTGGGGCCAGTTCCCCAGCCCAATGGGGTGAGACTCCCGACGGCTGTCGAATGAGGGCCGACGACCTGGGAGCGGCGGGATTCACTGTCCCGCCGCGCGCTGTGTTGCTCCTTCAGCAGAGGTACACGGCGCATCCGTGACGGGTCTGGCCAGTTCTCTGATGGGTGCGTGGTGGACGGTGCAGCGCTAGGTCGAGGAAACGAGGCGAGAGTCTCAGTGGTTCGTATCGACGCCGGCCCCTAGTCTGGTGGAATGGGGGCCTTCCAGAGGTGGAGAATGCGAGAATCGCGCCGGGTATGGGCCGCATGGCACTTGACGACGTCCGACCCCAGAGGGTGCTGGAAAACGCGCTCGGGATGGCTCTCGCTCCGGACTGAAGTCCTGCGCTAGCTCTGGGAAACCGGCTGAAGCCGCTTCGGGAACATGCTTCCTGCATGCTTCCCGCCGCCCGTAGCGTCGCCGTTCCAACCCGATGCGTTGTGAGAACCATTGTTCCACACCCTGCCACATGCAGTTGACTCTGTGGGAACGTGGATGTATAATGCACTCCTGCCTGTTCCACAGGCACCCTGTAGTTGTGCCTGCTTGGTGCGGGGTGCGACGCTGTACGATCTTGTTCCTGGACGGTGCACCTCAGGTGCTGACCCGTTGTAGCGCGTAGAGGAGCAGAAGATGGCCTTGAAAGGTAGTCTGAAGGACTTCAACGTCACTCAGCTCTTCAATCTCATCAACCTTGCTCGGAAGACCGGCTCCCTGACCATCGAAGGAAGCGGCAGGAAGGCAGAGGTCTGCTTCAAGGAAGGGAGGCTTGTGTATGCCTCCCTCAATGGCCAGGACGACGGGCTGATCGGGATGCTCGAGAAGGCGGGCAAGATCAGTTCAGAGCAGTCACTAGTCATTCGAGCACGGTCCAAGACCGACGCCGACAAGGAATTGGGTTTGCTCCTGATCAACGCCGGTTACGTGACACAGGACGACATTGTCCAAAGCGTCCGCTCCCACACTCTGGACGTGGTATACCTGCTGTTCACGTGGACTGACGGGTCGTTTCGCTTCGAACCGAACAGGCTGCCCGCTGAGGGGGCGATCACTGTTCCCATCAATCTCGAGAACATCATCATGGAGGGCAGCCGGCGGGTCAAGGAATACGAGATGCTACAGAATGAGCTGCCTGACCTGAACATGGCCCTGAAGTTCACCGAGCGGCCGGATGCCAAGCTTCATGACATCAATCTCACCGTGGAGGAGTGGCGAGTCATTTCCTTCATCAATCCGCGCAACACCATCAGGCAGATATCCAAGGCCAACTCGATGCCCGACTTCAAGATGCGGAGGATCGTGTACGGGTTGTTGTCTGCCGGTCTCGTGGAGCTGGTCATACCGGAGGGACCCAAACAGGCGCCTTCCGCGTCGGAGGCCGTCAGCGCGCCTCCACCGGTGAAGCGGAGCTTGATTCTTCGTCTCATAGATAGGGTCAAGAGGATGTAGTTTGATCTCTTCCGTGGCCTGAGATCGCCGTAGGGAGTTCGAGGAGTGTGCTTTCCACATGCAGACCGTGAAGGTGGTCGTCACTGGACCTTTCAATGCGGGCAAGACCGAGTTCATCAGTAGCATCAGCGAGATAGACGTCGTATCCACCGAGCAGAAAATCACCGACGGGTCGCGGGTGGTGAAGGGGCGAACCACCGTGGCCATGGACTTCGGCCGCATCACAGTGGACAACGACCTCGTCCTGTACCTGTTTGGGACGCCGGGCCAGAAGCGCTTCGACTTCATGTGGGACATACTCTCGGAGGGGATGCTGGGGTTCGTAGTGCTGGTGGATAGCGCTCGCCCGGAGACCTTCCGCGAAGCTAAGATGTTACTGGACCGCTTCCGCAGGTACTCCGCGACACCGTTCGTGATAGCGGCCAACAAGCAAGATGTGCAGGATGCGTGGCTCCCGGAGGACATGCGAATCGCTCTCAGGGCATCCTCAGATGCGAAGGTCCTCTCCTGCGTAGCCACTGACCGCGACAGCGTAAAGGGAGTACTCCTCGAGTTGCTCTACTCGATACTGGAGTCGATCGCCGAAGGGTAGAGCGGAGATCCAGAGGTTGAGCAATCTCGCCAGGATCACAGCCGGGGGCGACTGCGAGTGGCGAGTACCAAGACACAGGTCTTCGAGATGAGGGCTTTGGACTTGCCTGAGGAGGAAGTGTGATGGCCAAACCGAGGACGGTGCAGATGGTGGAGCGCCTGCGGGACCTCCAGGTGAGCACCCCCGATATCGAAGCCTCGGCAGTGGTCAGCCTTGATGGACTGATCATGGCTTCCTCGCTTCCCCCTGGAGTGGAGGAGGATCGGGTTTCAGCCATGTCCGCCGCCATGCTCTCTCTCGGGGAGCGGATAGCGGGAGAGTTGGGGCGGGGGGTGTTGGAGCAGGTTCACATAAAAGGAGAGAATGGGTACGTCATCTTGCGAGCCGTGGGGGAGGAGGCGGTGCTGACAGTGCTGGCTCGCAGTGGAGCCCGGCTGGGGTTGCTGCTTCTGGATATGAGGCGGGCCGCGGGGGATCTGGCCCAGATCGTGTGACCCGTTCTTCGATTCCCTATGCACGCGTGCTGCGATCCGGAGCGGTCCGGATCTGGTACAGGAGAGTCAGTTGGTGAGCTTGACAGCAGCGCCTGTAGTGTCGTGGGGGGAGGTGGCCCCTGGCAGAAGCATGGAACGCCGAAACAAGATACTACTCCAATAAGCTGGCTCGTCTCTATCTGGCAGCCATACAGGACATCATGGGCAGCAACGGTGTTGCTGCCGTTCTGCGTCTGGCGCGGCTCGACCACCTGATTGGCGATTATCCACCAGATACGCTTGACAGCGAGGTCCCCTTCGAGGATTTCGCCGCTATCAACGAATCCATCTTGGAGATGTGCGGGCCGCAAGGGGCGAAGGGACTCTGTCTGCGTGCGGGCAGGGCGGCTCTTCGACAGGCGGTCACTGAAGGTGGGCTGATGGCGGACCTCCCGGACCCGGCCTTCAAGCTCTTGCCGATCGGAGCCAGGGGCAAGGTTGGCTTGAATACCCTGGCTGATGTCTTGGGCAAGCTCAGCGATGTAGATGCCCGTCTCGAGGAACGTGGTGGTAATCTTCTTCTGGTGATCGAGCGCTGTCCCGAATGCAAGGGCAGGGTCTCAGATTCGCCTGTTTGCTTCGGCACTGCTGGCATAGTACACGAGGCGTTGCACTGGCTCACTGAGAAAGAGGGTTTCCGTGTCACTGAGACGGAGCGTGTTGCGCGGGGCGATGACTCGTGCACGTTTGCCGTCTCGAGGCAGCCTGAGGAGGAGCCCATGCAGAGAGGCACGGAAGTGACTGCGGTCGAAAACGACTTACACCACGCTGTGAAATTGTACCCGCCTTCTTGGAGGGGCGGAATCACTGAATCCACTGACAGCATTGATTACACTGGAAGAGACTTCAAGGCCATCAGTGGTTCAGCGACCCGCCTCAACAGAAAAGGTTCAGCCCCCCGTGCACTCGACCGACCAAACAATGTCGTAGCGGCGGGTCTCAGACCGGCCCCTAGATGCTTGCTTCTTGACAAATGGAGCGGCTTGTTCTACACTAGAGGTGGCAACTGAATGAAAGCACCCAGGGGAGCTTGGTGAGCCAGGCTGAGAGGAGGGCCCGCAATGCCCTCGACCCCACGAACCTGACATGGGTAATGCCAGCGTAGGGAAGGTTGCTTGTGCGCTTTTTTGGAGCCGCGGCCCTGCGATGGGTGGCGGCTCTCTTTGCTAGGGAGGAGCCATGCGTGCAGTGATCGTAGCCAACGGACCCCTGCCGAAGCCGCCCTTTCCGCGGCCCCGGATCACGAGTGAGGACCTGGTGGTGTGCGTGGATGGCGGGGCCGGGAATGCGCTGGCGATGGGACTGGAACCCCGCGTCGTGATTGGCGACATGGATTCCATGGAGGCGGAGCTACGCCGCCATCTGGAGGGAGAAGGCTGTCTGTTTGTGGAGTACCCTTCACGCAAAGATGAGACCGACTCGGAGCTGGCCGTCAGATATGCCTTGTCAGAGGGGGCAACGGAGTTGGTTCTACTGGCAGCGCTCGGCGGACGCATAGATCATACCCTGGCCAACGTCATGCTTCTAGCCATACCGGAACTGAGTCAGGTCTCAGCAAGAATGATAGACGGGAACCAGGAGTTGGTGCTGGTGAGAGACGAGATCCTGATCGAGGGTCGGCCAGGCGAGACCATTTCTCTGCTACCCCTTGCCGGAGACGCCGTGGGCATTCAAACCGAGGGCTTGGAGTATCCTCTGAGCGATGGCTCGCTCAAATTCGGCGCGGGTCGAGGAGTGAGTAACGTGCTGGTTGCCCCTCGAGCCAGGGTGCAGGTGGGAGGCGGGCTCCTACTGCTGGTTCATCACCACCGACCCTTGGAGGATGATGGACCCGACACGAAAGGAGGCAGGCATGAGCGAGATAACGGTTAGCTTCCAGGTGATTCCAATCTGTGACGATCCTTATCCCGTAGTGGACAAGGCCATCGAAGTGGTGCAGCGATCAGGTGTGGAATATGAGGTCGGCCCCCACGAAACGACCATGCAAGGGGAGCTTGATCACCTGTTCGAGATTGTGAAGGCAGGACACCGAGCCTGCTTCGAAGCCGGGGCGGAGCGCGTCGTGACTTTGGTGAAGATTGTGGATGTGGTGGGGGGCACAACCATCGCTGAGAAGGTGGCCAAGTATCGGGAATTATGAACTCTGAGGAGAGTCAAGAAACATCTGGCCAGGGTCGGAACTCTTTGCTTACTACCCAGACAGGACCCTCGTGGCTGGGCGGGGGACTCCGCTTCGTGCGGCTGTATGCGCCGCCGCTGATGCTCATTCTCCTGCTGTTGGCTGCCTGGCAGCTCGGTACCTGGTTGATGCAGATCCCGAAGTGGCTGTTGCCGTCCCCTGCACAAATCGTAGTGGCTGGTTTCGAAGCCCGGGAACTCCTGGGTCCGCATACATGGCAGACTCTCAAGGAGACGTGGCTGGGGCTGGGCCTCGCTCTGGTGGTCGGCCTCAGCCTGGCAGTGGTGGTAGACTCGTCGAGCCTGCTACGCCGAACAGTCTATCCACTGTTGGTGACCTCCCAGACTGTACCGGTACTGGCTCTGGCTCCCCTGCTCATCATCTGGTTTGGATATGGAATCTTGCCCAAGGTCATCGTGGTAGCTCTGGTTTGCTTCTTCCCCATCGCCGTCAGCACCGCAGATGGACTGAGGGTGGCGGACCCGGATCTGATCGCTCTGCTCAGGGCCATGGGGGCGAAGAGGCGTCAGGTGTTCCTCAAGGTGCGGGTACCCGGAGCGCTTCCCTCGTTCTTCTCTGGTCTCAAGATCGCCATCACCTATAGTGTGGTTGGTGCTGTCATCGGGGAATGGGTAGGAGCGAGCCGAGGCCTGGGTATCTTTATGATTCGGTCGTCCAAGAACTTCTTGACAGATCGGGTTTTCGCCGCTATCGCCGTGACGTCGTTGCTGAGCATTCTCATGTTTGCCGTCGTGATGTTGTTGGAGCGCTCACTGCTACCGTGGTATTACGCGCACCGCGAGGAAGTGTGGGAGGACGTATGAGTCGCCGGTGGTGTGACCGTCAGAGATCTCGGCACCACATCAACCAAAAGGAGGAAGACGATGTTTGCCTGTGCATGGAGACGAGTCGCGTTATTGACTGTCCTGCTAGTGGCAGTGATCGGCTGTCAGGGTGCCCAGCCCGTGGCTACAGAGCCCCTTGAGCCAGTGGTGGTCATGCTGGACTGGTTTCCCAACACCAATCACACGGGTCTGTACGTGGCGCTGGACAAGGGTTGGTACAGCGACGAAGGACTGGCTGTGGAGATCGTCGAGCCAGCCGAGGGCGGCACTCCCGTTCAGGTAGTAGCGGCGGGGCAGGCCGATTTCGGTATCAGCCACCAGGAGGAGGTATCCTGTGCTCGTGCCGAGGAACTCCCCATCGTGTCTGTGGCGGCCGTCATCCAGCACAACACGTCTGGATTCGGCAGCCCGGAGGACCGGGGCATCGAGCGGCCCAAGGATTTCGAGGGCAAACGATACGGCAGTTGGGGTTCGCCCATCGAGCGTGCCGTGCTGGAGGTGCTGATGGCCTGTGACGGCGGCGATGTGAACGAGGTGGAGTTCATAGATATCGGTTGGGCCGACTACTTCACGGTCGTCGAGCGGGACGTGGACTTTGCGTGGGTCTTCTACGGCTGGACGGGGGTGGAGGCGGAGTTGCGGAGGAGCCCTCTCCATATCGTGATGTTGAGCGACTGGAGCGACTGTGTACCCGACTACTACACGCCGGTGATCATCACCAGCGAGGAGAACATCGCCGGGAAACCCGAGTTAGTGCGCAGCTTCTTGGCGGCCACCTCCCGGGGGTACGAGTTCGCCATTGCGAACCCCGCCGAGGCGGCAGAGATCTTCCTGAAACACGCGCCCGAGAGCAACGCGGACCTGGTCAGGCGCAGCCAGGAGTGGCTGAGCCCCCGCTACCAGGATGACGCTGCCAGGTGGGGAGAGCAGAAACTGGAGACCTGGGAGGGCTACGCGGATTGGATGGCCGACAGAGAGTTGCTGCCTCGTCACATCGACGCCGAGGCTGCCTTCACCAATGAGTTCTTGCCGTAGTATGGTCAGCGAGGTCGAGGTACGCGAGGTCTACAAGAACTACCGCGTGGATGGCCGGCTGGTGACCGCGCTGGGTGGGGTCAGTCTCTCTGCCAGCAACGGGGAGTTCGTGGTCCTCATCGGACCGAGCGGGTGTGGGAAAAGCACCTTGCTGAACATCGTCTGCGGCCTGGTGCAACCTGACCGCGGCGAGGTGCTCCTCGATGGCCAGCCGGTGGTCGATCGCACCGGGTTGCTAGGCTACATGCTACAGAAGGACTTGCTCCTCCCCTGGCGAAAGGTCCTAGACAACGTTGTCCTTGGTCCGGAGATCAGCGGCGTGAGCAGGAACGAGGCGCGGCAGGAAGCTATGCGCCTACTTCCTCTTTTTGGACTGGAAGGGTTCGAGGGGAGCTATCCTGGAACGTTGTCAGGAGGTATGAGACAAAGGGCAGCTCTGCTGCGGACGTTCCTGTGCCGGAGAGACGTGATGTTGCTGGACGAACCCTTCGGTGCCCTGGATGCCCTCACCAGGAGGCAGTTGCAGCAGTGGTTGCTCGATGTGTGGAGCCAGTTTGGGCAAACCATCATCTTCGTGACGCACGACGTAGACGAAGCTATCTACCTCGCTGATCGCGTCTACGTCATGACCCCCCGGCCCGGCAGGATCAAGCTGGAACTGGACATTCCACTGGTGCGCCCGCGGGAGCGTAAGATGATCACCTCCGGCGTGTTCGCGTCGCTGAAAGGGCAACTCCTGTCAGCTCTGGAAGCCGAGTAGTCGGTTCTGAGGGTCTGGGCTACCTGGTCGTCCGGCGGCGCATGCTGGCGAAACCCATCATGCTGACGAGTCCGCTTGCCAGCAACATCAGCGATCCAGCCTCGGGCACGAACTCCTCCTCGGTAGCGACCGCTGTCACGGTGAGTACAGCCTCGGAGTTGGCTTCAACGCGCGGTGCGGTCACCGTTGCCACGTTCTCTATCAGTCCCGGTTCTGTAGCCAACACTCGAATGGCAATCTCCACGGTCTCGTCTGGGTCCATCACCCCTATGTCTACTGTCACCAGTTGCCCAGTTATGGAGATCGATCCCTTCGTGGCCTGGACGTTCACTATCTCCAGGCTGGCGTCGATCCTGTCTGTGACCACCACGTCGTCA
>CAZOBP010000021.1:0-27634 GCA_964577995.1 uncultured Anaerolineales bacterium | reverse complement strand
GTTCAAGACCTTCTACTGGCCTACCTTCAGAAAGGTCATGATGGGCCTGATCGAGGAGGGGTGCGTGCCATTCCCTGTGGCCGAGGGAGGCTACAACTCGCGTCTGGAAGTCGTCAAAGACTTGCCCAAGGGTAAGGTTCTCTGGATGTTCGACCAGACGGACATGGCCCAAGCCAAGAAGACAGTGGGCAAGACAGCGTGCATCAGCGGCAACGTGCCGCTCGACCTGCTGAGCGTCGGCACACCCGAGCAGGTCAGTGACTACGTCAAGAAACTCATAGAGACCGCAGGCAAGGGTGGTGGCTACATCCTGACCAACGGGGCGTTCTTCGATGAGATTAGGCCCGAAAACCTGAAGGCCATGATGGAGGCCGGCAGAGAATACGGGGCCTACAGCTAGGCTGAGGGACCGGATCTGATAGCTTCTCGCGGAAGCATCCAGGTCGTGGTGGCTGGTCGATGCTGGTGTTCTCTCGATGGTCGCCAGCATCGCCGCCCTCGCCGTTGCCTAGGTCCCGATCTGGCTGGTGGCGAGGGGCACCGGGCTCAGCGCCCAGGGACCTACGATCTCTGGAGACAGCACAGCGGGCTGGTCGGGAGCTGCCCATGACGGTCGGCTACCCGGTGTGTGGCCAGCGCCGTTGAGTGCATTGCTGGGCGGAAACCGCCGGCCGGGCCCATTCTCGAGGGCGCGTTCCTCTGGAACGAGCGACGAATGGCCCCATTCGCGACCAGTTGACGGCAAACGCACCAAGGTCAGGAGGGGAGGATATGGAAATCAAAGCCGCGGTTATCTACGAAACTGGGGGAGCATTCAGTCTTGAACAACTGGAGCTGAGCGATCCCCGCGACGATGAAGTGGTGGTGCGGATAGTCGGCGCTGGCATCTGCGGCACCGACCTGAGTGCCGTGCACGGCCATCTGCCTATTCCCGCGCCGCCCAGCGTCTTCGGACACGAAGGGGCCGGAATCGTCGAGAAGGTGGGGGCGCGGGTGACCAAGGTGAAGCCAGGCGATCATGTCATATTGGCCTGGGACTACTGCGGGGCATGCACTGCATGCAAGTTGGGCGCGCAACTCTATTGCCTGAATTTCTTCCTGCATAATTTCCACGGAGCGCGTCCGGACGGTAGCCCGACCTTGCGAAAGGGCGATGAGATCATCCACGGCTGCTTCTTCTGCCAGTCCTCTTTCGCCGATTTCGCGTTGGCCAACGAAAGAAACGTGGTCAAGGTGCGGGATGACGTTGCTCTCGAGGTACTCGCGCCCATGGGATGCGGTATTATGACCGGTGCCGGTGCGGTGATGAACGCGCTTCGTCCCAGGCCGGGCGCTTCCATCGCCGTCTTCGGGACAGGGACCGTGGGGATGAGCGCGGTGATGGCTGCACTGGTGGTTGGTTGTACGACCATCATCGCCGTGGACGTCAATCCGGACCGCCTGAAGATGGCAAAGGAATTCGGCGCCACCCATACCGTCAACGCTGGTGAGGCGGACCCGGTCGAGGCGATCCTGGACATTACCGGTGGTGGCCCGGAATTCAGCCTGGAGTGTGTTGGCAATCCCAAGGTGTTTCGGCAGGCTGTGGATGTTCTGCCCCGTCTGGGGGTTTGCGGACTCCTGGGGGTCGTGCCACCGGGCACAGAAGTCAGTCTGGATATGGACCTGATCATGAACGGCCGAACGGTCAAGGGAATCCTCGGAGGCGATGCCATTCCAGATCTGTTCATCCCGAAACTTGTCGAGCTGTACAGCCAGGGACGGTTCCCCTTTGACCGATTGATCACCTACTACCCATTTGACGACATCAACCAGGCAGTGAAGGACATGGAAGAGGGGCGCGTGGTCAAGCCGGTTCTGCGACCGTAGCACCAGACAGGTTCACTACTGAAAGGAGATGTCATGAAAACTTATCAGATGTTCATCGGCGGAGAGTGGGTTGATGCCGTGTCCGGGGCAACCTTCGATGATGTGAACCCCTATACCGGGGATGTGTATGGCCGCGTACAGAAGGGTGACGAGAGGGATGCGGACCGTGCCATGGCAGCCGCCTATGCTGCCCGGAGACCATGGTCCGCTACGCCCTCACTGGAGCGTTCACTGATCATCTCGAAGGCTGCTCAAGTCCTGGAAGAGAGCCGAATGGAGTTTGCCGAAGTCCTCACTGGCGAGGGAGGAAGCACTTTCGGCAAATGCATGTTCGAGATCTCGCAAACCGTGGATCTGCTGATGACTGCTGGCGCCGACGCCAAACGTATTCTGGGCGAGACTTTCCACACCGAGCCCTCGAAGCTATCCATGACCCTTCGGAGGCCGAAGGGCACCGTAGTAGCCATTTCGCCCTGGAACTTCCCGCTCATTCTGTCCATGTACAAGGTTGCCTATGGCTTGGCGACTGGTAACACGGTGGTCTTCAAGCCGTCAAGCGAGACGCCGGTGATCGGGCTCAAGATTGGAGAGCTCTTCGAGCGGGCCGGCCTTCTCCCAGGTGCTCTCAACGTGGTAACGGGACCAGGAAGCGTGCTCGGTGATGCCCTAATTGATGACGACCGCTGCTCCTATGTGACCCTCACCGGACAGACCACTACCGGCCGTCATGTCGCCCAGAGGGCTGCTGCGGGGTTGAAGGAGTACACCCTCGAGCTGGGTGGGAAGAACCCGCTCATCATCCTGGCAGACGCGGACGTGGACTACGCAGTCAACGCTGCCTCCTTTGGGTGCTTCATGCATCAAGGGCAGATCTGCATGTCCGTTGGTCGTATCATTGTGGAGAAGCCGATCGTGGAGGAGTTCGCCGGCAAGCTCGCGCAAAAGGCCGCATCTCTGCCCGCAGGCGATCCCACCGTCCCCTCCACGGTGATCGGCCCGCTGATCAACGAGGATCAAGTGCGCAAGGTGGACACCTACGTCAAAGACGCCGTGGCAGCGGGAGCCAATCTCCTGGCCGGGGGTACGTACGAGGGGCGAGTTTATGCAGCTACGGTGCTCGGGAACGTTGCCCGCGACATGCGGGCTTGGCGGGAGGAGATCTTCGGACCTGTCGCCCCCGTGCTCGCTGTCGGGGATGAGAAGGAGGCACTGGAAGTCGCCAATGATACCACGTACGGCCTCTCTGCGGGACTCATCACCCCAGACCTGGAGAAGGCCATCTATCTAGCCGAGGGTCTGGAAGCCGGCATGGTGCACGTGAACGACGCCTCTATTGACGCCGAGGCCAGTGTCCCGTTCGGGGGCTCGAAGTGGAGCGGCCAGGGTCGCGAGGGCGGCCGCTACTCCCTCGATGCGCTGACCGAGATGAAGTGGGTCACCATCCAGAAGGAGAAAAGGTCCTACCCGTTCTAGGATAGACGCTACGGGCACTGGACATCGGCGACGATCCGAGCTCGCCGGTCCATGGTCTTGGGCTCCGTGGTCTCTCTTGCCAGTGGCGAGGAGGCTTGCTCGCTGGTGGTTCACATCTGGGGCCCGTACCTGCAAACGGGTCCAACTTCACAGGGGTAATCAGTGCCCTACACGCGAAGGGCACACTGAGGTGAGGAGGGAAGAAAGGAGATCAAAGCCGCGGTCGTTTTGGAGACCGGAGGGAGTTCAGGCTCTACACTGGAGCTGAGTGATCCCAACGATCGTGCGGTGCTAGTGCGAATACTGAGCGCCGGCATCTGCCACACCGACCTAGTCGCCAGGGACGACCATCTGCCGATCCCACCGCCACGGGGCGTCTTTGGGCGCGAGGGGGAGGGCAGGGTGGAGAAAGTGGGTCTCGGCTGACCAAGGTCAAGCCGCGCGACCACGTCGTGTTTACCTGGGATTGCCGCGAAACATGCAGTTCGTGCGAGTCCGGCAGGGACCCCTACTGCCTCAACTTCTTTCTGCACAATCCCCACGGGGCTCGTCCGGATAGTGGCACGACTCTACGCAAGGGCCACCAGATCGTCCACGGGTCATTCTTCAGGCAGTCTTCCATCGCCGCTTTCGCCCTGGCCAGGGAGCGGTCCGTGGTCAAGGTGCGGGATGACAGTCCCCATGCGGGAGGAGTGTCGAAGGCGGTTGCTGGGCCGTGTTTCCAAGCGATACTGCGCCTGCTCTGATTGCCCGTGACGGCAATACCGTGACGTCACACAGGACGATCACAGCGGTCCAATAGGGCGTAAATAAGTCGAATGTCGGAGGAGGTCAAATCATGAGCATAAAAGAAGAACTCCTGAGACTGGTAGGGCCGGAGAGCTTCACCGATGACCCGGCAGTTCTAAAGGCATATTCCACGGACTTCAGTCTTGTACCACCGGGAGCAGCGAATTATGTCGTAAAACCCAAGAAGACCGAAGAAGTTCACGATGTCATCAAGCTCGCAAATGCGCATTCAATACCTGTGGTACCCGTCAGTTCTCGCGTACACTTCCACGGCACTACTATTCCAAAGCAAGGCGGTATCATCCTAGACCTAACCACAATGAACAACGTACTCGAAATCGATGCACTCAACAAGAGAGTCAGGATAGAAGCTGGGGTAACTTGGGAGCAACTCACAAGCGAATTGGCGAAAAAGGGCTTCAGGATGGTGATGCCGCTATTACCTCACCCTTTGCGTTCCGTGGTCACCGACTATCTCGAAAGAGAAGTACTCATCAATACGGTGTATGATTACGGTGAGCCCCTTCAAAGTATGGAGGTAGTTTGGCCGACCGGAGAAGTCTTCAGGACTGGGTCTGCTAGCGTGACTGGCTACCCCGATTCTCCGTCGAAGGGTGCGAATCCGTCTGGGCCAGGTTTGGACTTCTACCGCTTCCTCCAGGGTGCCCAAGGCACTATGGGGGTAGTAACCTGGGCGAACTTGAAGATTGAATACCTGCCTAAGATAGATAAGATCCTTTTCGCACCTGTCGATGACCTCGACTACGCCATAGAGTTCCTGTACAGGATTCTGAGGATTAGAATCGGTCAAGAATGCCTTCTCCTAAATAGCATCAACTTGGCTACCATAATCGCCGATGATTGGCACAGTGATTTCGAGAAGTTACGCGCCTCCTTGCCGCCTTGGACCTTGATTTTGGTGATTAGTGCATTTCAGAGGCGCCCAGAGGAGAAGATCCAGTATGAGGAGCAAGCACTAGAGGAGATCCTAAGGAATGAGTTCCCTGAAATCCACATTGCTGACCATCTCCCTGGATCTCCGGGCCTGGGCAAGAAACTCCTGCCAATGCTTCGCAAGCCTTGGCCTGAGCAAGTCACCTACTGGAAGCAGCGCCCTAAGGGTGGGTGCCAGAGCCTTTTCTTCATCACCAAGCCGACCTGGGTCTCAAGATTCGTCGGCAAGATTGCGGAAATGGCTGCTAGTCACGGCTACCCGATAGCCGACGTCGGGGGCTATCTCCAGCCCATAGAGCACAACCGAGCTTGTCAGCTTGAGTTCAACTTCTTCTATGACCCGGCCAGCTACTCCGAAGTGGAGAGAGTTCGAGGTTTGTACGGCGAAGCTGCCAAGGTTCTGCTGAGCGAAGGGGCTCTCTTCACCAGGCCCTATGGGGAGGAATTGACCCAGCTGGTGTACGAGAAGGCAGCCGACTACACGATGACGCTAAGAAGGGTGAAGAACATCTTCGACCCCAACAATATCATGAATCCTGGGAATCTGTGCTTCTAGGGGGGACAGAATGCCTGAAGAGAAAGTCAGTCTTGATGTAACAGATGCAGCGAACTTCATCTACGATATGAGCAGGTGCATCAAATGTAAGGGATGTACGTGGGTGGACCACATATACATGCCAGGTGTGAAGTACAGCACAAGATGCCCCAGCGCCACAAAGTACTTGTTTGATTCGTATGGTGCGTATGGGAAAATGAGGATCGGGCTGGCTCTGCTTGAAGGCCGGCTGGACTATACGGATGAAGTCCTGAAGATACTCTATGCCTGTACTCTCTGTGGCGCATGTGATGTGGGCTGTAAGCGGAACCTCGACCTGGAAATAGAGCTTACCCTCGAAGCTCTCAGAATACAGGCAGTGAAAGCTGGCAAAGGCCCCATGCCTGAACACAAGAAGATCGCCCAGAACATCATGGAGAAACACAACTCCTTCGGCGCTCCTCACGAGAACCGAACAAAGTGGCTTGCTGACGGGATCAAGCCCTCGCCGAAAGCCGATGTGCTCTACTTCGTCGGCTGCTCTGCTTCTTATACTCATCCCGAGATAGCCCAGGCCACAGCCGGGATACTGAATGCTTCTGGTGTGCCATTCATGCTGCTACCTGATGAAAGGTGCTGCGGCAATACCCTCTATTCTGTGGGGATGGTTGATGAAGCACGAGAATTGGCTCAGCGCAATATCGACGCCGTTAGGCAAGCTGGAGCCAACACCCTGCTGACTAGTTGCGCTGAGGGCTACCGGATGTGGAAGGTTGACTACCCCAAGATACTGAACATGTCAACCGCCGATCTGGGCTTCGAGGTGGTGCATCTTGTAGAGTATGTGGACGGATTGATCAAGGAGGGCGCTCTGAAGCTTGCCAATCGGGTTGATTTGCGACTGACCTATCACGACCCGTGCAGCTTGAGCCGGCTTAGCGAACCCTGGGTACCGTGGGAAGGAGAACGCGGATTGTGGGGAGTGGTGGATCCTCCCCTAGAGCGCAGACGGGGTACTAATGGGGTTTATCAGCCACCAAGGGATGTCTTGGATTCTATCCCTGGGATAGAGTTGGTGGAAATGCCGCGTATGAGAGAGAACGCTTTCTGTTGTGGAGCCGGCCGGGGCACCAAAGTGGCATTCCCTGATTTTGCCTCATGGGCGGCAGAGCAAAGGCTAGCGGAAGTGAAAGAGGTAGGTGCTGAAGCTATCGTCTCCGCCTGTCCCTGGTGCAAGGACAACTTCGCCGAAGCCGTTAGCAGGAATGGGGCAAGCTTGAAGGTACTCGACTTCTCGGAACTCGTGCTCTCAGCAGTTGGAAGCACCGGCTAGAGGAGGTACGTCGTGGCTATATCTGAAGAAGCATACAAGGTGTTGGAGTCCATCGTTGGCCCTGAGTATATTTCGGCTGACCCAGCGATCTGTGAGGGTTATCGGGCTGGGCCGGGAGGCTACGAGTGTGGCTTGGGGTATGAGAGAGTGATGACTAGGGTGCCGGGCTGTGTTGTCATGCCCCGAACCACAGAGGAGGTTCAGAGAATAGTCAAGGTCTGCAACCGCTATGGTCTCCCGTTTGTTCCGTACAGTACCGGATTCTACGGCGCCCGTTCTCATCCACATGTTTCTGATGCTCTGCTCATAGACCTGAAGAGGATGAACGATTTCGAGATCGATGACCAGCATCTCTACGCCGTTGTAGGCTCTGGGGTCATCTATTCGCAACTCCAAGAAGAGGCTATGAGCAGGGGGACGTATGCTATCGTTGGCGGGGGCGGCTCGCAAGTGTCCGCTATCGCCAATATGATAGGTGATGGATGGTCACCCCTCAGCTACCGCATCGGTCTACCTCATAGACGGATACTGGGGACGGAACTCGTCCTGCCTGACGGCGAGCTGGTCAGGCTAGGTTCGCTAGCTCTCCAAGATGATCCCTTCTGGGGTGAGGGGCCGGGGCCAGATCTGAGGGGCTTGCTGCGAGGTTTTACCGGGCATAGAGGGTTCCTTGGCATCGTAACCAGAATGGCCATCAAGCTTCTGCCTTTCCAGCCCGAGAGGCTTGAGCCAACTGGCATCTCCCCACATACCACTCTACAGCTTCCCACCAACAGAGTGAAGTGGATCAACTTCACCATGCCCAGCACAGACTCCATGCAACAGGCCATGGTCGAGATGGCGAAAGCAGAGATAGGAGGCGCCGTCACCAAGGTACCTATCTTCTGGCGCGCGATCGCCAGGGCAGGGTCGAAGGAAGAGTTCTGGGAGCTGTGGTCCAAGGAGACCGAAGAAACAATCAGAGACTTCCACGTTCTTCGTGTGTTAATCGTGGGATTCACTTCGGAGGAGCAGCTTGAGTACGAAGAGGCAGTACTGATGGATATCATCGGCGAGCTCGGGGGGGAAGCACGGAGAACCCGTCCGACCGATGAATCGTGGTTTAAGAACGCAGACTCGGCTGGGATGTGGCTAATGTGCGGCGGGTATGTTTCTGTGGACTACGTCATAGAAACGGTCGAGCACGCCATACCCCATGGGGAGAACTACGCCAAGCTGAAGAGGAATTACACGCCGCCGCTGATGCCTGACTATGGTGATCCTGGCTGGTTCCAAAGCTTTGAGCTAGGGCATCAGGGCTATTCTGAGTTCCTTGTCTACTGGGATCCGGACGAGAATACCGACGGCGTCGACCAGTTCTATTTGGAAACGTCCAAGGAGAACATCAGGAAGCGCTTCTATACTTCGCTCCTGGGCGCACACCAGCCACTCTATCTGACAGGGCCTGCCTACGGGCCGAACTATCATAAATGGCTCTTAGAGGTCAAGGATGAGTTTGACCCCAACCATGTTTGTCACCCGCCAGTGCCCTTGGCCCACGATGTATTCGTGGAACGGGCTGAGTGGATGAAGCCGCTGAAGGACTGGGGAGGTCCGGACATCACGGCCGAACCGTAATTGAACTGTAGCCGTCACTCCCGCTGCCGTCTCGGACATGTCGCGCACGCTATCCAAGGCCAGGGGAGGCTCATCCGTGGTAGCAGGCATCCGGCCAAACCTGCGGCCACCAAGGTCCTCCCCGGTAGCCACTGCCTTCACCCCGGGCCAGCTCTCCACGCGGCTGGTCCTCACACTGAGAACTCGGCTATGCGGGCACAGGTTCGTGGGCATCATGCCGCCATTTGTCGGCGTCACAAAGGTGAACACGGCGTAAGGATCTCTGGACGTCAGCCGTAGGATTCGAAAGCCCGCTTGTCCGAGTTCCAGGAGGAATAGGGATGGTAACGTTTTACCGAAGGCTGCCCAGGTTCGACTATCTGAAGCCGGGCACGATTGGCGAGACTCTGTCCCTGCTTTCCCAGTACAAGGGAAGGGCAAGGGTAATTGCTGGCGGCACCGATATCTTGCCCAAACTGAAAAGGAGGGAGATTCAGGCACCAGAGTATCTGATCGACCTCAAAGGTGCACCGAATCTAGACTACATCAAGCATGATGAGGTTGGTGGGCTGAACCTCGGAGCTCTAGTTACCATCCACGATGTGGAAACCTCGCCCATCGTCCAACAGAGATTCGGCGTATTATTCGAGGCTGCCGAGAGCATGGCTTCTACCCAGGTGCGGAACAGAGGCACCATAGCTGGCAATCTCTGTAATGCAGTTCCTTCAGCCGACACGGCACCTGCGCTGCTTGCGCTGGAGGCGAGTCTGAAGCTGACCAGCCAACAAGGGGAGAGAATAGTCAACGTTGAGGATTTCTTCACCGGGCCAGGCGAGACGGTTCTGGGCGATGAGGAGATACTGCAAGAGATTCATGTGCCTAACCTGCCACCAGATAGCAGAGGGAGGTATTTGAAGCTCACACCGAGGAGGTCTATGGATCTGGCCATCGTTGGGGTAGCGGCGGTAGTCGTGGCCGAGGATGGGATGTGCAATGACGTGCGGATAGCCCTTGGAGCGGTAGCCCCAACCCCGATCAGGGCCAGGAGGGCGGAAGACATCGTCAGAGGGCAGAAGCTAAGTGACGAGGTGATAGCAAGGGCAGCGCAGACTGCTGCTCAGGAGTGCCATCCCATCAGTGACCACCGAGCTTCGGCAGAATACAGATGCCACATGGTCGAGGCATTGACGAAACGGGCAATTCAGCAAGCCATTTGTCAATGATAGGCGGAGGCTAGAGTCTCAACGACAAGAGAAGGGGACATAGTCGGATGAAGCAGGTGAGGTTGACAGTAAATGGCACTCTGTACGAGCTCGGTGTGCAGCCCTGGGAAACACTACTCGAGGTCATCAGAGATAGGTTGGGATTGACAGGGACGAAAGAGGGTTGTGGGCTCGGTGAGTGCGGAGCGTGCACCGTCATCATGGATGGCGAGACAGTCAACTCGTGTCTGGTGTTGGCTGTCGAGGCAGATGGCAGCCAGATTACCACTATCGAAGGATTAGCTGATGGTGACAGACTGCATCCTATCCAGGAGGCGTTTATCGAGAATGGAGGCCTACAATGTGGCTTCTGCACCCCAGGGATGATCATGTCAGCCAAGGCGCTGCTTGACGAGAATCCCAATCCATCTGAGGGGGAGATCAGGAGAGGGATAGCAGGCAATCTGTGCCGCTGCACAGGCTACACCAAGATCATCGAGTCGATAACCTCGGCAGCCAAGAAGATGGGAGCAAAGTAGCCATGGCAGAGTTCTCGGTCATAGGTGAGCGACTACCTCGGGTAGATGCGAGGGAGAAGGTCACCGGCAAAGCTAAGTATGCCGCCGACTATTCATTGCCCGACATGCTGTGGTGCAAGTTGCTCAGGAGCCCCTATCCCCATGCTCGGATTCTCAGCATTGACACCAGCCGGGCCGCGAGTCTGCCTGGGGTCAAGGCAGTGGTTACCGGGAATGATTTCGGTGGCTGGACGTGGGGCTGGATGCGTCCTACCAGGGATGAGCCGCCCCTGGCAGTAGACAAAGTGCGCTACATGGCCGAGGCGGTAGCGGGAGTGGCGGCTATCGATGAGGACGTGGCTGAGGAAGCTTGTGAACTGATCAAGGTTGACTATGAGGAGTTGCCCGGAGTCTTTGACCCCGAGGAGGCCATGAAAGACGGGGCACCCAAGGTTCACGACTACGTGGAGAACAATATCAGTGTCGAGTACCACTGGGACTTCGGTGACGTCGACAAGGCTTTCGCAGAATCGTACGTTGTGCGCGAGGACAGATTCAGAACCTCCAGAGCAACCCACGGTTACCTGGAGCCTCCGGCTACGTTGGCGTACTATGATCCATCTGGCCACATCACCGTCTGGGCAGCAAAACAGAGCCCCTACTTCCACTATCGGCACCTGGCGGCATGTTTCAAGCTACCTCTGAGTCGAGTACGAGTCGTGCAGCCATTCATCGGCGGTGGGTTTGGCGGGACGAAGAACGATTCCCTAGCCGGTGATTTCTGCGCCGTCTTGTTGTCCAAAATGACCGAGAGGCCGGTCAAGTACGTTGAGAGCATGGAAGAGGAGCTGGTTACCAGTCGGCGCCGGCACAGCATGATTGTCTATAGCAGGATGGGAGTTGACAAGGAAGGAAGGTTCACAGCGATACATCACCGCGTTATTGCCGATGGTGGTGGCTATACCGCGGTTGGTCCCCTCAGCATGTATCTAGCCGGGTTCATGACGACCCTGCCTTACAATCTACCTAACTTTAAGTATGATGCCTACAGAGTCTTCACCAACAACCCCATTGGGGCAGCCATGAGGGGGCATGGCGTTATCCACACCCGCTTTGCGGCTGAGATCCAGATGGACATGATTGCTGAGGAACTCGGCATGGATCCCGTAGAGGTGAGGATGCGAAATGCTATTGAAAACCCGAAGCCGGGTGCCCCATATGAGACCATTAATAAGGTAGCGCTGAAGACTTGTGGTATGAAGGAGTGCATTGAGAAAGCTGCTGAGGACCCCTTATGGCGTGACCGGGCGAAGACACACGGGGAAGCCGGTGACATCTCTTGGGGTGTCGGCTTGTCAAGTACCTCATACCTGGGAGGCGCAAGGCAGAGGGGGCATCAAGCGTGCGCTGCAATCGTCAGGATTTGTGAAGACGGAACGGTGAATCTCATCACCGGGGCTACGGATTGTGGGCAGGGCTCCGACACGGTGCTGTGTATGATTGCCGCTGAGGAGTTGGGGGTCAAGCTGGAGAATGTAGACATCAAGAGAGTGGACACAGCCTATACGCCGGTTGACCCTGGCAGTTATGGAAGCCGGGTTACTATCCTTGCTGGACAGGCGACCCAAAAGGCCGCCCGACAGGCCAAGAAGCAGTTGCTGGAAGCTGCCGCCAAGACCTGGCAGGTGGAGCCCGAAGACGTAGAGATTAGACAGGGGAAGGTGTCCGTGCTATCGGATCCTGAGAAAGCCATGCCATTTGGCAGGCTGGCCAGGATTGCCTGCTACTCAGGCACGGGGGCCGTCATACTAGGTACCGGCTACTCGAGCTATGGTGTGGAGCCTCTGGACCTCGACAGCGGCATAGGCAATGGTGGGACGTCCTATAGCTTCACTGCCCAGACAGCCAAGGTCGGTGTAGATGTGGAGACAGGGAAGATCACCGTCAGCGATTTCGTCATTGCCTCCGATTGCGGCCGGCTGCTATGCCCGATAGCGGCTGAAGGCCAGATCGAGGGTGGCGCGATTCAGGGGATGGGGCAGACTCTGTACGAGGACTTCATCATGGACAGAGGCAAGACGCTGAACCCGACCTTCCTGGATTACAGAATGCCTGTCTCTACAGACGTACCAAGTATGAGGCTGATAGATGTGGTCACTGACGATCCTGACGGCCCTTTTGGGGCCAAGGAAGCCTCAGAAGGAAGCATTGTCAGCACGCCTCCAGCGGTGGTTAGTGCCATTCATGATGCCACGGGGGTGTGGTTCAAAGAGCTCCCCGTAACACCTGAGAAGGTGGTAGGAGCTCTGAGGGAGAAGAAGAACGAATCATAGCCGATCTAATGGCATCCTGCTGGCGGTTGCCAGGCAGTACAGCATTAGTCTGCCCATATGCCAGTAGATGTTGACGGGAGCCGCGTCCTGATGTATAATGGCGCTTGGGACTTGGCGAAGGGTTGGGGCAGGCCAAGAGGGAGCCAGGGCGGCACGAGGCCAGATTTAGGAGCAGCTTTGGAGAGTAGGAATGCGTTGAGCGGGCCCGTAGCATCCATGAGCTTATGTCATTCCTGGTTGCTGACGAGGGCGTGTACTAGTGGCTAAGGAAAGAATGATATGTCCCTTTTCCAACAGATTGTGTGAGGAATGCGCCCTGTATAGAGGCAGGCACTATTACCTGTGTTTCTGCCAAGACTACAGGGGATATCTTGGCAACTCGGGGGAGTTCGCCAAGGAAGCTCCACCGTTTCCCCCAGGAGCAGGATCCAACGGGACATTCGAGATACCATCGATCATCTCGACTAGTGCCATAGATCCGTTTGTAACCAACCACCAAGGTGGTCAAGAAGAGGAGGTTTGATTTGACATGCTGATCGAGGGAGAGTTCACTTTAGACGCACCTATTCAGGATGTGTGGGATCTTCTATTCGAGATAGATACACTCGCCGCTTGTATTCCCGGTGCCGAAAAGATCGAAGAGGTCGGCGAGAACACCTATGACGCCGTGGTCAAACAGAAGGTTGGGCCAATATCAGTAAGGTTGAAGTTCACCACCACTCTAACCGAGATGGATCCGCCGCGATACGTGAAGGCAGTCGGTAGAGGTGCAGACATAGGTAAGGCGGGTACCTTCACGATGGAGGGTACTCTTAACCTGACCGAGACCTCAAAGGATAGTGTAGAGCTGTCATATAGAGCGAATGTGAGTCTGGTCGGGCGACTCGCTACGTTCGGGGAACGGATCATGCGAGCCAAAGTCAAGCAAGTGGGAGACGACGTCACCACGAACTTGCAGGAGACACTGAAGAGTCGAGTGGCCCAACAGGACAAGAAGGTGGAAGAGTAGGCTCACATTAGTCAGATCCACATAATCAAGCGGGGTAGACGATAATGCTACGAGACTTTGAACACCTGGCTCCCAAAACGCTCGAGGAAGCCCTCACCTTGCTGGACGAACACCAGGACGAGTGCAAAGTGATCGCCGGGGGGCAGTCTCTGCTGATCTTGATGAGACAAGGCTTGCTCGCGCCAGAGTACCTGATCGATATCAAGGGCGTATCTGAGTTGAACTACATCGAGTCTGATGCCAAGCAAGGGCTGAGAATCGGCGCCCTAACCACACATCGGGCCATAGAGAAATCGCCGGCTATGAAGAATGGTTTCGGCGTACTGGCCGAGATGGAGCACAGGCTAGCTTCAATCCAGACCCGCAACTGGGGAACCATCGGCGGCAACATCTGTCATGGTGATCCGGCTGGAGACCCAGCACCGGTGCTGATAGCACTGAATGCTACTCTGAGTACAGCTAGCCTTGGGGGCACGAGGAATATGGCGGTCGAAGATTTCTCTCTGGATTTCTTTGAGACCGCACTGGAACCTGGTGAGTTGCTTACTGAGATTCAAGTGCCGGCAGCCCCGCCTCACACCGGCACTGCCCACACCAAATTCAATATCATAGAGAGCGACGTGGCCACAGTGGGAGTTGCCGTGTCCTTTACGCTGGACTCAGGCGATGGTGTGTGCAGAGACGCCCGGATAGTGTTGGGGGCCTGTGCACCAATCCCAATGAGGGCCAAACAGGCAGAAGAGGCACTAAGAGGCAAGAAGATTACCGATCGTCTACTCAAGGAAGCCGGGCAGAAAGCCTCAGAAGAGGCTGAAGCGGTATCTGATATCTCTGCCTCCGAAGAATACCGACGGCAGCTTGTCAAGGTTCTGGTGGGGCGAATGGGCAAGGAAGCCTTAGCCAGGGCCAAGCAAGCTTAGGAAGAAGGTTTGAGAACATGAAAAAGGAATTGAGACTGGTAGTGAATGGTCAGCCTTATGAGTTTTATGTGAAACCCAAGACCTTGCTGGTCGAAGTGCTAAGAGACCACCTGGGGCTGACCGGAACCAAGAGAGGCTGCAACAGCGGTAGCTGTGGCGCTTGCACGGTGATTCTCAATGGCATGGCGGTAAAGTCGTGCTCCATACTGGCACTCCAGGCAGACGGTGGGGAGGTGCTGACGGTCGAGGGTCTGGCGAGTGGGGCTGAGTTGCACCCCCTGCAGGAAGCCTTCCTTGACCACGGTGCTTTTCAGTGTGGCTTCTGTACCGCGGGGATGCTGATGTCGGCCAAATCTCTCTTGGACGAGAATCCTGAACCCACCAAGGAGCAGATAAAGGAAGGCATCCACGGTAACATCTGCCGGTGCACCGGGTATAACAGCATTATCCGTGCCGTAACTGCTGTGGTCAACGGTGAGTATAAGGAGAAGAAATGAGCAAGTACTCCGTAATCGGTCAACGGGTACACAGGGTCGATGGACCGGACAAGGTAACCGGCAGCGCCAAGTACACGTTCGACATGGTGCTGGCCAATATGCTCTATGGCAAGATCCTGAGAAGCCCTTACCCTCATGCCAAGATTCTGAACATCGACACCAGCAAGGCGGATAAGTTGATCGGGGTGAAGGCGGTAGTCACCGCAAAGGATACTCCGGGACGCAAACAGGGCATCTGGCGGCGATTCCCCGAGCTATGTGATGAGACGATTCTCTGCGGCGAGAAGGTTCGCTACATCGGCGACCCGGTGGCAGCAGTGGCTGCCATCGATGAAGATACTGCTGAGGAAGCGCTGGACTTGATCGAAGTTGAATACGAGCCGCTGCCAGCGGTTTTCGACCCGCTGGAAGCGATCAAGGAGGATGCACCTCAGATTCACGAGGGTGTTGAACTCAACATGAACGTGACGCGCCACATTGAGTGGGGCGATGTTGATGAGGCGTTCAAGAAGTGTGATCATGTCCGTGAGGACAAGTTCAAGTGTTCATCACAGGCCCATGTCTGCATGGAGACCCACGATGCCGTGGCCAGTTTCGACCATGGCGGCAAGCTTACAATGTGGACTTCAACCCAGTCTTCTTATTACATCCAAAGACTGCTGGCTGACATTCTGGACCTACGAGAGGGCGATATACGGGTCATAAAACCGCCCACTGGAGGCGGCTTCGGCAGCAAGTTCGAGCTAGATTCCGCCCAATTCTGTGCTGCTGTGCTGTCCATGAAGTTGTGTCAGCCGGTGAAGATAGTTCTCACCCGGGAAGAGGAGTTCACCGCCACCAAGCGGCGAACCCCCATGTACTACTATCTCAGACTGGGCGCTAAGAAAGATGGCACCCTGCTGGCGAAAGAAGTCCGAGTCATTACCGAGGGCGGAGCCTACACCGCTATGGGAGCTACCGCACTCTACCTTACTGGTTTCTTCTCGTCTTTCCCATACAAGTATCCCAACTATAGGTATGACGGTTATCGGGTCTACACCAATACAGCACCGACGTCGGCCATGCGCGGCTTCGGCGCCCCCCAGTCAACATTCACTGGGGAATCCCAACTAGACATGCTAGCTCACGACCTGGGCATAGACCCCATCGAAATCAGGCGCAAGAACGGGATGACACCCAATTACGTGGTTCCGGGGCAGGCTACCATCCAGAGCTGCGGGCTGCACGAGTGTCTGGACGCGATCGAGGAACACATCAAGAGGCGCGGTGAGCTACCCCCTAACCGTGGCATAGGCGTAGCTGCCTATGGATTCATGTCGGGTGGTATCTTCAACTGGTTCGATACCCCCTATGCTTTCTCGGCAGCTTTGGTCAGGGTAAACATCGATGGCAAAGTAGATCTGTTCACCGGGGCCTGTGATATTGGCCAGGGCTCTGATACTACACTGAGCATGATTTGTGCCGAGGAGCTGGGGGTACACCTTGATGACATCAGGATACATGCCAGTGATACCGGTATTTGTCCTGCTGACCTCGGGGCTTGGGGCAGCCGGGAAACGCTGATGAACGGCAATGCCGTCAAGATGGCGGCAGCCGACGCCAAGAGTCAAATCCTGCAGTTTGCCGCCGCCAAGATGGGCGCCAACATCGTCTATGACCTGGATATCAAAGACCAATGGGTGCACCTGGTCGACCGTCCCGAAAGGGGCGTCTCTTACTTCGACATGGTCAAGGAGGCGATCAGGGGCAGAGATGGGGAGGTGATCATCGGTCGGGGGCACTATACACCCCACCGCAAGGGTATGATATCTCCCGCCTATAGCTTCGGTGTCCAGGCTGCCGAGGTGGAAGTGGATCCTGAAACTGGCAGATACAAGCTGACAAACGTGACCACTGCTCATGACAGCGGCACAGTAATCAATCCTGTAGGCATCGAAGGGCAACTGGAGGGGGCCATAATGATGGCTGGAGGCTATGGCTTCTGCGAAGACCAGCCAATGGACGAAGGCAACATACTCAATCCATCGATCGCCGACTACAAGCTTATCCGCTCCTTGGATATGCCGGAGTGCGAGATCTTGGAGATCGAGACCTATGAGCCCGAAGGCCCGTTTGGCGCCAAGGAAGCTGGTGAGGGACTCACCAATCCCACTGCCGGGGCCATAGGCAATGCGATATACAACGCAGTGGGCGTGAGAGTGAATGATTTGCCCATAACCCCAGAGAAGGTTTTCAGAGCGCTGAGGGAGAAGGAGAGACAGAGCAAGCAGCCCTGAGTAATACATCACTGAGGATTGGGAGGTCGCCAATGAGCTATCACTGCCCAGTGTGTAACAAGGTTTCAAGCACTGCTATGGACCTGGCTCGGCACATGATCGGGAGGGGAGATAAGGTTCATAGAGACTGGATCAGTGCGAAAGGGTTCAAGTTCTCGGAGTTGCTCACCATGCAGTTCAGGTCGTTTGGTGGTGAGGGCTACAAAGCTCTGGCCGAGGTGCTAGAAGAGGAGACCAAGGTCGAAGACTAGCGTGACTCTGGTGCATTCAGTGGCCCAATCATGGACAACGGTTTGAACATGGAAGATCTCGCCTTTGCCAACATCATGCTACATTTGGCTCTTCAGAATACCTGAAAGGCAGGAGGCCAAACTATGGCAGACTACGATGCCCTTCGTGCAAGAGTACAAGAGCTGGCAGATAGGGACTGGGATGTGCCGACCCTTGAGGACAGAGTGGCAAAGCTGGCTGCGGAGGGGATCCCCAAGAAGACGCTGAACAGGGATGAGATCCTGGCCAAGAAGGAACAGATCCTGGATCGCGTTCAGCGGCGCGGCGAGGAGTACAACTTCGTGGCCCAGAATTGCGCCAGGGGTACGGCGCTTGCCGTGATGGACGAGTTTGGCCTGGGCAACATGGAGGTCATCCGAGCTTTGTCTCCGTTTCCTGGCTTCGGCGGGACGGGCTGGATGTGTGGGGGTGTAACTGGGGGTCTGATTGCCCTGGGGCTCTATTTCGGAAGTGATGACGTGGTGGACTATGAGGCTACAGGTGCGACCATCATGGCTGCCCGGAGCTTCATGCCCCGCTTCGAAGCGGAAGTAGGTTCGGTACTATGCCCGAAGATACAGGAAGACGTGGTATTCGGGCGCTACATGGATCCTGCGGCCAGCGAAGAGAACATGGAAGCCTTCGCGAGTGCGAAGGGCTTCGAGAAGTGTGGTCTCTTTCCGGGGATAGGTGCCAGGGTTGCCGCTGAGATCATTATTCAAAGCCTAGAATGATGGACTGAGAATCCCGGGTATCACATCCCGAACCTTCACGACCTACGCTCAAGCCAGCGTGCGTTGGAGAGGACCGCGCGCGCCGGTAGCCGCAAGGGCCACAGCCCGCCGTGGGAACCTCCGTGTCGGCGTGGCCACTGGCCTTCTCGTGGACCCGCCGGGAGTGGTTGGGCTACAACCCCAGATAGGCTTTCTTGATCAGTTCCTCTTGCAGAAGCTCCTGGCTACTCCCCTCTAAGACGATCCGCCCGTTCTCGAGAACGTAGGCCCGGTCAGCTATCTCCAGGCTTTGTCGGACGTTCTGCTCAACCAGCAGTACGGTCATTCCCTGGTCGCAGAGACTCCGAATGATGCGGAAGATCTCAGCGACGAGCAGCGGAGCCAAACCGTATGAGGGCTCATCAAACATGCATAGCTTCGGTCTGGACATCAAACCCCGGCCCATGGCCACCATCTGCTGTTCGCCACCGCTCAACGTCCGGGCCAACTGCCCCTGTCTTTCCTGCAATCCCGGGAACATCTCACAAACCTGACTGAGTGTGTCGTCTTTGCACTTCCAGGCTTCACCAGCATACGCGCCCATCTCCAGGTTCTCACCCACCGACATCTGGGTGAATAGCCTTCTACCCTCAGGTATGTGAGAAATGCCGAGCCCCACGATCTCGTGAGGCGCTACCCTATCTATCCTCTGGCCAAGGTACTCCACCCTGCCCGAAGCTGGACGCAGCAAACCGCATACGGTGTTGAGCAGCGTCGTCTTGCCGGCTCCATTGGCTCCCACCAGAGCGACGATTTCTCCCTCATCGACTCTCAGAGAGACGTCCCACAAGGCCTGAGATTTGCCATAGAAAGTATCCACGTTGCTAACTTCTAGCATGAGCCTACTCCCCTAGATATACCTCAATCACCGTCTTGCTGGTGGCAATCTCCTGTGGCGTTCCTTCGGCGATCTTCTCACCGTGATGTAGCACCATGATGCGGTCGCATACGCCCATGATGGCTTTCATGACGTGCTCGATCATGAAGATGGTGATCCCCTGAGCGTGGATCCTGCCCACTAACTCCATCGCCTCCGCTACTTCGGTGGCATTCAACCCCGCCATCAGCTCATCCAGCAGTAGGAGCTCTGGCTTGGTGGCCAACGCCGAAGCTACTTCAACTCGCTTCTGGTTGGCCAGGGTCAAGTCTTTGGCCAGGATGGGGCTCACCGCTGACAGTTCCACGAACTCCAGTGCCTTCTCAGCCTCCCCGGAAGCATCCGCTGAGGACATGCCGGTTGACGTGCCAAAGAGTGAGCCCAGTAGGACATTCTCAAAGACTGGTATGTTGGGGAAGACCTTGACCGATTGAAAGGTTCTGGCCAATCCCATCCTGCAGATGCGATGGGGCTTCAGGCCAGTGATGCCTTGGCCCTTGAACGCTATGGCACCGTCTTTGGGAACCAGGGCTCCGGAAATCAGATTGAATAGCGTGGTTTTTCCGGCTCCGTTGGGACCGATCAGGCCGACGACTTCTCCCTGGTCTACATGGAAGTCCACGCGTGATACCGCGGTCAACCCGCCGAAATGTTTGGTCACCCCTTCGCCTTCAAGTATTGGCATGTCGCCTTCCCCAACCTCCTTTCTGAAGCCTTTGTATCAATCCCACGAGCCCGTTGGGGAGGTACAAGATGGTGATCAACAGTATGACGCCGAAAAGAAGCATGTAGTAGTAGGGGAACTTGGTGATCAGGACTTCTTCCAGGTAGGCGAAGGCGGCGGCGCCCAGGATGGGGCCGTAGAACTGTCCCATGCCCCCAAAGATAGCCATCAGTACTGGCATGAAAGAAAACAGCGGATCGAAGGCGATGTACGGGTCCACGTATGTCCATCTTGTGGCTATGATGGCCCCAGCCGCCCCCATGAACGAGGCGCTGATGGCGAAGGTGATGACCTTCACCGCAGTTACATTGACGCCGGTATGTGCTGCGGCTTCCTCGTCTTCTCCGATGCTGCGCAGAGCCAGGCCGTACTTGGAGCGCCTGATGAGGTAGGTGGTAAGCAGGAGTACCACGAGAATGGCGAGCATCATGTAGTAGATGGTGTTGTTGTCTACGAGGACCACGAATCGGCCGCGTGTGCCCGTGAACTTGATCTCATACCACAGGAGAAGATGCTTCATGAACTCAACGAGTCCGAAGGTGAAGATGGCGAAATAGATGCCTCTCAGCCTCAGGGTCAAAGCGCCCACGAGAAGGGCAAGACACGAACTTGCCAGACCGCCGATCACGACAACCACGGGCAATGGCAGGTGCATCCCTAGTATGGCGGCAGTGTATATGCCGACCCCGAAGAATGCCGCCGGCGCCAGTGAGATATAGCCCGTAGGACCGGAGAACAGGACCCAGCTCTCTGTCAGGATGATGTACATCAGGATGGCGGTTGCCAGTATGACAGTATAGGTTGAGACATAGAAGCGCAGACTAGCCAGCAGAACAAGGATTACGAGAAGCAACCCCGGTATCCACCACTTCTTCAGACCCAGCGTGATAGTGTTCATTTCTCTACTTCCCCATGATACCTGTCGGCCTCACCACCAGCAGGAGTATGAAGATCAGATAGTAGGCAGCCAGAGACAAGCCCGGGTCTACGAAGCTTACTATGCTGCCGATAAGGCCCAGTATGAAACCCCCGATGAAACTGCCAGGGATACTGCCCAATCCACCCAGCACGACGACGATAATGGCGATGATGGTATACTCGAGACCCATGGTCACATTGACGGGATAGCACATGCTGATCAGCATGCCAGCGATTCCAGCCATGGCGGCACCAAAGCCAAAACACAGGGCAAGCACATTGTTGATGTTCACCCCCATGAGACCCGCGGTAGTGGGGTCTTGAGCTGCCGCCCGGATAGCCTTGCCCAGGCGGGTGCGGGCTACGAAGAGATAGAAAGCCAGGCCTATGGCTATGGCGAACCCGAGGGTCACGAGGCGGTTGGCGCCAAACAGTGCTCCCGCCAGATTGACCGGAACGGCCAGATACGAGTATCCCCTTATCTCGGGACCCCAGGCTATGGAAGCCAGGTTCTGAATGATGAATAGGAGCCCGAAAGAAGCCAGCATGGAATTGCTCTCGAAAGCACCCGGCGATGCTGACGAGGTCAGGAGACGTCTGAATAGAGTCCTGTGAATGACATAACCCAGGGCGAAGGCAAGGGGACCGCAAATGGCGAGACATACGAGCGGGTTGATGCCAAACACCGTGTGTAGTGTCCAGGTGGTCAAACCACCGAGCATGATGAACTCACCGTGGGAGATATTGAGCACCCGGGCGACACCGTACTGTAGGCTCAGCCCCATGGCAATCAAAGCATAGAGGCCGCCCAGCAGCAAACCCGCGATAATTATGTCCAGTAGTGTCACAATCATGGTGATACCTTCCTGGCTGCACCCGTCACAGGTGCAGGCTGTCCAAAGGCGTGGATGTGTCTTCAGCGCGGGATAGCTACTCTGTAGAGAGTAGTCTCCAAGCGCCCTTGGGACAGCCTGCCTGTCGTTGTCGCGTATGTACGATGTGCCCTTTTTCTATCCTGTAGGCCACGCCGGCTTCGGATATACCAGCTCTGCGGTGGCCTTGTCGGTAGGTCCGACGACCTCATACACTCCGTTGATCCACTGGCCGATCTCTCCGGCATGGGCTTCCTTGGCCAGTAGTCCGTTCTCGAACCAGGTCGGACCCAGAACTGTGTCGAGTTTCTCCGTGGCCAGTATTTCCCTGATCGCCGCCTGGTCCAGGGTTCCCGCCTTCTCGATGGCTGCCTTCCACATGTCCAGCCCCGCCCAGTAGAACGGATGGCCCCACCAGTCCTGGATTTCTTCGGGCTTGCCTTCGTAGAGTATGTCGGCCAGCTCATCCAGTGCGGGGGTCTGCCCCCGGGCGAAGCAGGTGAAGCCGCATATTCCCTCCACCATCGGGCCAAACGCCGCGTGGTAGAACCCGAAATTGACCCCGGGCCCGCCCAACCACGCCTTGGGGTTGAAGGCAAGTTCGATTGAAGTCCCGGTGGCTGGCATGATCTGGTCAGGATAGGCGAAACAGCAGAAGATGTCTGCCCCAGAGGCCTTAGCATCCTTGATGACGGGCGAGAGGTCCTTGATGTCAGGGGGCAAGCTCTTCAGACCAACGACCTCGATGCCTTTCTTCGGAAACTCGATGCCCGCCACGCCAGAGTACTCAATGCCGTGCAGGTCAGCGATGTAGGATATGTAAGCCGTGGTCGCGCCCGCGGCAGACATGATATCGGCGAACACGGGCAGCTGGTACCAGTCGGAGAAGCTCAAGCTGACGAACACGTACGGCAGACTGGGGAGCATGTCTTTGATCTGCGTAGCCCCGCCCTCGGCTGTCACCAGCACGTAGTCGTACTTGTTGGCTATGGGGGCCTGGGCAAAAACAAACGAGGTGCCACAGGCGGGCCACAGAAAGTCAACCTTGTCCTCCAGGATCAGCTTTTCCGTGAGCCTGGTCATCGTGCCCACGTCGCTAGTGTCATCATAGATTATCAGCTCTATGGGCAGTTTCTTGCCGTATTCCTCCACGTAAATGCCGCCATCGTCATTCACCCTGGGAACCCACGTCTCGTAGATTGGTTTGAAGGCCGAGTCTCCAATCACTGCCAGTGGGCCGGAGAGGGGTCTTGCCATACCAACGACGATCGAGTCCTTGGTCGGCGCCGCGGTGGGCGCCGCGGTAGGGGCTTTCGTGGGCTCTGCCGCAGGCGGTGCGGTAGGCTCTGGGGCTGGTGTGGCCGCTGGGCCACATGCCGCTGCGACCAGACCAGCGCCGGTCAATGCTGCGCCGCGAAGAAAGTCGGCGCGGGTCAGGCTCTTGTTGCTATCCATTTCTTCCTCCTTCTTGTCTTCGAGTTCCGGGGAGCCCTTCAAACCTTTGTTATCCATCTCTTCCTCCCTTTCTTTGGGGTTGTGGACCGAGGGTCAAAGCTTCAGAACTCACATCTTTTCCCTCCTTACGGCATAGTCGGGAACGATTCCTCCCCTGATGTGTGGATCTCATCCCCTGTTGGCCAAGACCTAGCGGCAGACAACCCGTAAGCGAAAACGACAGCAACTACTGAACTATGGCTCCAATCGGAGAGTACGACGCACATCTAGGCAATGGGTCGACTTCCTCCCGCTCACTTGAGGGACTCACTCCCGGTCGCCTACATGCTGCGGGAGCATCAAGCAGCCACGTGGGCGACGGTGCAAGACTGACCACGGCGCAAGCGTAGAGAGGAGACCCAGAGGCCCGCCAGTGGTCGGTAGGGTCAGAGAGTGTGTGATTGCCGGCCACACACGCGCGCCAATACGGCCGGGGGTGGAGCGTAACACAGCCCTGAGTTGCGTCTACCACTTGCATAGGCCCTCTGAGCGATGGGGGCTGTCTCGATTCCGAACGATATGCGGCGGTGGCTATGCGCGTATGAATCCGGTCCGTGGGACCGAGTTGTGTGCTGCTCAGATCCCTGCCTGGGCACTATCTATGTTGAGGAAAGTACAATCGGATTCTCCAGAAACTTTCAGACGCACCAGCGCCTGAAACGCATAAGCCAGGATCCCGCGCCACAATGCGGTCTGGCCGTCCAACAAGAAACTAGATTCTCGGGCGATCCTGCGGACAATAATAGCACATTTCCCATGGGATGTCAAGTTAGTGATTCACCTGCGCGTATTGTGATTGACAAAATAGCACAAACATGCTATCGTGTATCACATAGACTGTAGGGTGGAGCAGCGACCGAGTGACCTGCGAGCGGTGGGCCGTCCTTGCGGTCGGGCATAGTCGGATACCTGGTGATCTGGACGCCCCAGGGGATTGGGCTTGCAGCTCTGCGTCGCTGGCAATCGGGAATCGTAGGTTGTGTTGGTCTTGAGGAGTGAGAGTCACTTATGGTTTGGGAGGCGAGATGCAGACCCTGCGCGATATGATTGACAACATCGCTCAGAGATACCCGGACAAGACTGCCTTCGTCTTCGAAGGCAGGAGCTACACGTTCGAGCAGGTGAATCAACGGATCAACAGTCTGGTACATGCCCTGGCTGACCTGGGGGTCGGGAAGGGAGATCGGGTAGGCATACTGGCCTACAACTGCCCACAGTACTTCGAGGTCTTCGGTCTGGCGAAGGCCGGCAGAGTCTGCGTGCCGCTGAACTACAGATTCGTGGGGAGGGAACTCGTCTACCTGATCAATAACTCCGAGATCAGCACTCTCATATTCGAGAGCGCGTTTCTGGACGTTGTGAACTCCATTCGGCACGAGATAGGTGCGGTCAGGTCTTTCATCTGCCTCGATGCTGAGGTAGACGATGTGCTGAACTATGAAGAGTTGATCGGCGGGTTCCCTCCCGACGAGCCGATGGACAACGTGAACGCGAATGACCCTTGTGTGCTGTTCTATACTAGTGGCACGACCGGGCGACCCAAGGGGGCAATCCACACTCACAAGAGCATCCTGGCGGAAACCCAGATCCCCCATCGTAACCTCAGTTCCAGTGACGTCGTCTTGTGTGTGATGCCTTTCTTTCACGTGGGGGGTTCCGCCGCTCACTTGATCCCTGCATTTGCTGTCGGTGCTACGCAAGTGATCCACAAGAGGTTCGAGGAGGATCTGATCCTGAGAACCATCGAGGAACAAGGGGTGACGTACGTCTTCCTGGTACCTACGATGATCATCCGGCTTCTGGAACATCCGAAGCTGATGAACTACGACCTGAGCAGCCTACACGGGGTGGGCTACACTGGAGCGCCGATGCCCGTCGAGGCGTTGAGGAGAGGCATCGAGCGTCTTGGGGAGGTCTTCTTCCAGGAGCTAGGGCAGACCGAAACCCTCAACATGACTGTACTCAAGAGGGAAGAGCACAAGCTGGAGGGCTCACCCAAGGAGCTGAGGAGACTGGAGTCTGTGGGCAAGCCACCAAGAGAAGGTGAGCTCAGAATAGTCGACGAGCAGGGTCGGGATGCCCCCATAGGCGAGGCCGGCGAGATAGTAGCTCACAGTGAGAGGATGATGCAGGGTTATTGGAGAATGCCCGAGGAGACTGCATGCACAATAAGGGACGGCTGGCTTCATACGGGTGACGTGGGCAGGATGGATGAGGATGGGTACGTCTATCTCGTGGATAGAAAGAAGGATATGATCATCAGTGGAGGGGAGAATATCTACTCTCGAGAGGTGGAAGACGTGCTGTACATGCATCCTGCCGTCCGCGAGGCGGCGGTCGTAGGAGTGCCGGACGACGCGTGGGGGGAATCGGTCAAAGCAGTGGTGGTTCTGAAGGAGGGGGCCTCAGCTTCTCAGGAGGAGATAATCGACTTCTGCAAAGACAACCTGGCGAGCTACAAGAAGCCGCGTTCGATCGAATTCAGGGACGAGTTGCCCAAGACGGCCAGTGGCAAGATCAAGAAGGTCGAGATCAGAGAGTCACATTGGCAGGGGTATGAGAAGCGAATTCACTAGCCAGATTCGAAAGCGGTGAGAAGATCGGGGAGTGGGGTCGCAACGCGCGTAGTGGGGCCTCTTGAGGCGCACGCCCTTGCCCAGTATTAGTCTCGTCCGTCCCTGGGGCCCGTTCCGGGGCGTGCTCTTCTCCCGGTCGGCGCGCTCGACGCCTCGTCGATGGTACTAAGAGCGACCTCTGGATGCGGATCCATGCCGATGTCTGCCAACTGCCCATCTTCATCACGGAGGTCCAGGAGGCGATGACCTTGGGCTCCGCTATCTGTGCCGCGGTGGGGTCCGGTCAATACAGGAGTCTCACCAAGGCAGCCGAGCGGATGGTGAGGGTCAACACCAGAGTGGACCCCGCCCCCTCCAAGAAAGATGCGTACGACTTCTCCTTCTGTCAGCAGACAAATCTCCGCCCTGTCTCGATACCTCGCCCGATGCAGACAACGAGGAAGGGGCTCTCTGTTGAGGGGAGAGTCCTTCATCACTGCATACCAGGCAGACTGAGTGGTCAGCGACGGCGTGCAGTGCTTTGGACGGCGCGCGCGAGTCGAACCCGAGCGGGTCACCGCGGAACCGACTCCCGGTCTTAGCAGCCACATGTCCGCGACTGATACTCTGCCTGCCAGCCTCTCCTTCCGAACTGTACCTCGCGCCCAGCGGTCATCCCTCGGTCACGACCCAGTACCGCTTACCATCGGTCACCACCTCCATGCAGCCGTGTTGATCGGTCCGGTAGGTCGCGATGCCTTCGAGCTTATGCAGTGTCGGCTCGTCCGGATGGCCAAAGCTGTTGTCGGCGCCCACGGAGATGATGGCTAGTTCTGGGTTGACCGCCTCCAGGAAGGGTAAGGTGAGAGAGGTGTCTGCGCCGTGATGCGGCACCTTGAGCACCAGGCTCTCCACCGGCTGGCCCGACGCGAGCAATACCTCTTCGGCCTCCCACTGCACATCTCCCGTGAGCAGCATGGAGAAGTGCCCGTACTCCAGGCGCAGCACCACCGAGTTGTTGTTGCTGTCCGACGAGGTGTTGGTGATCAGCTCGGCCGGGGGATGGAGGACGTCCAGCAGCAGATCGTCGCACAGGGTGATCTGCATCCCCGCTTCTGCCTTGCGGTAGGGTACTGCTCGGTCCTCGATGAGCGTTCTCCAGGCCTCGCAGGTGGCGCTGGAGCACTCCTGCCCCAAGTCCAAGACCAGGCCCACGTCGTAACGCTCAAGCACATCCACCAGACCCCCGACGTGATCCACCTCGGGGTGGGTGAGCACGACCAGGTCGAGGCTGTGGTCCCAGAAGGGCATCCTCCTGCCCAGTTGCGAGAGGAGCACTGAGGGGCTGGGGCCTCCGTCCACGAGGATCTGCTGCCCGTTGGGGCACTGGATGAAGATGGCGTCCCCCTGGCCCACGTCTAGGAAGTGGACGTGCAGCCGCCCGTCCGGCATCTGCAGCGCTGCGATCCAAGCCAGGACAACCAGAGCCGTCAGACCTCCGAGCAAGAGCTTGGTGCTCAGGTGGTGGGTGAGGCGTTCCCACATCTCTCGAAGCTGACCGCGATTGATGTGTGCCGCGGCGGCAGCCACCCCGAAGAGCCCGTAGTAGAGCCACAAAACCTCCGCGCCGAACCCTCCCAGGTCGATGCTGGCCAGGGGAAACCTGGCGGTTTGTTCCACGACCTTGATGGTGTAGGCCAGGAACAGCCAGGCCACCCAGGCCACGGGCTGCCCGAGCAGCGGGTTGAGGGCACCGAAGATGGTGGCCAGACCGCCCACCATCATCACCGCGGGTTGAGCAGGGATGATCAGGAAGTTGGTGAGCGGCGAGACCAGGGAGAAGCGGC
>CAZOBP010000020.1:0-28191 GCA_964577995.1 uncultured Anaerolineales bacterium | reverse complement strand
CCGGATTCCCAGCCTGTGCTTGGGTGGTCCTGCCCAACCACTATCACCTGTTAGCCTTCGTGCCTGACTTCCACAAAGTTGCCAGAGTCTTTCAGCGGCTACACGGCTCCACCTCGCATCAATGCAACCTCGAGGACGGTGCAGTGGGGCGAAAGGTGTGGTATCGCTACGCGGACCGAGCAATGAGAAGTGAGAGGCACTTCTACACCACCATCAACTACTTGCACTACAACCCGGTGAGGCATGGGCACGCTGAGCGCGCTGGCCAGTGGCTCTCCTCTAGCATCTGGGCGTACTTGGACGCGAAGGGGCCTAACTGGCTGAAGGATGTGTGGAGAGAGTACCCGTTGAGAGACTACGGGAAACGATGGGATTGGTGAGCAAGAGGAAAGCTCCTCGTGAGGGCTGCGGTCGTTCGTGATGCGCTAAAGCGCACACTGCTAACCCACGCTCGTAGTGAGGGCTTCAGCCCTTCTGATGCGCTAAAGCGCACACTACAAACGCAGAAGCCAGAAAACAGAACTCAGCAATCAGAACAACTAAGGAGAGCCGGGGGAAACTACGACTCGAAACCCCACGCCGTTGAGGCGGTCGTCGGGACCGCGCGAGTAGCGAACGGCACAGCGAACGTCCCTCTGAGCGTAGAGGAACGACCCGCCGCGCACCACACGGGGCTCGTCCCCGCCGGGGTCATTGTCGGCCTGGTACCCCTCGTAGTTCTCCTCCCACTTGGTCGCGCACCACTCCCATACATTACCACTCAGATCCTCCACGCCATACGGGCTGGCACCGCCTGGGAAGCATCCCACCGCGCTGGTTCCACCAATCCCCGTCTCATCGTAGTTGGCCCGAGTGCTGTCCGGGCGGTCCCCCCAGGGATACCGTCTCTGCGGGTGGGGATTGTTGATCGAGTCGGCCTCCCCGGGGAGGCCCAGGCCGCCTTCGAAGGTGCCTAACTGCGGACGGACTGGCACATGAATGCCGCCGCGCGACCCCTTTTCCCACTCCGCCTCCGTGGGCAGGCCGACCGCGTATCGCTCGGGGAGTCGGTCGCGGAACACATCGCCCAGCCACTGGCAGAAGGCCAGGGCCTCATGCCAGGCCACCATCACGGCCGGATGATTCGGCAGATTCCGGGACTCCCCAATGTGTAATGGACCGCCCTCCTCTTGTCGCCACTCCAGCCCGGCCTTCGTCCACCAGGTGTCGGCCCGGTATCCCTTGGCGTCTTCCTTGAACAGGCCATATTGAGCATTGGGCACCGGGTAACGGGCCATCCAGTAGCCGTAAGCAATGTCCACCTGATGCAATGGCTTTTCGTCCTTCCAGGCCATCTCGTCCTCATCGCCACTCCCCATCCAGAAAGGACCCGGTGGCACGTAGCAGAACTCCATCTGGTCAAGGGCGGTGGATTGAGGATCCACGCCGGGCCGAGGATCGCCCAGCACCACCAGTGCATTGCCCGCCGACACGCGCTCCATCGCCGGGCGGCCTGACCGCATGACTGTAAGCAGTTGCTCCCTGTGGATCTCCTTCTCGCCTTCCTCGATCTCGGCCACGGCAGCACGGATCTTGGTGAGGTCGTTGCTCAGCAAGTCTGCCCAGCGGCGTTCGTCGATGTCCACCTCGGCCGCTTCCGCCGCCTCCGTGGTAGACCGAGCCAGATAGATATACTCCTTGACCTGCTCCAAGGGCAGATCAGCGAACCAGGGTGGCCCCTGGGCCAACATCCTGCCAAGGGCCTTGATCCTGCTATACCTCTCCAGCAGCGGTTCCTCTTCGCGCGCCCGGGATGCAATAGCCAGCTCCTTCACCGCGGGTGCCAGATCCTCCTCCGGCGCCTTGGCTGGTCTGCGCTCGCCGGCAGGCCTGGCTGTTTCTTGCTTGCGCCACATCTCCTCGAGTTCGGGGAGCAGATTGGGGTATTCCTGGAGGTCTTGGAACAACTCATGCCAGCGAATGAGGATGATCACCATCTTGGCCAGGAGTTGCGGCTCCACCTCTTCCATCTCACCCTCGGCTGCGCGCTCCTCCGCCAGCAGGCGCAGCAAACGGAAGATGTTCAGTGTGCGCTTCACCTTGCGGGGGTTGCGCTCCAGCCCCAGGCAGAAGATGCCCGCGCACCCCTCCGGCAACTCCGCCTCGTGCTCCTCCACGAACTTCTCTACCAGCGACTCTCTCAGGGGTGGAATGTGGATCGGCAGTTGCACGATCTTCTCCAGGTAGTCGTCGCCGCTGATGGGCAAACGCTTCGCCAGCTCCTCCGGGCTGACCTCCCCGCCCAGACCAGTGAGGAAGCTCTTGTACTTGACCCGGATGCCTTTCTCGATCACGTCCCGGTCGGCCCCTATCAGGAAGACACAGCCGGGCACGTCCAGGAAGAGCTTGATGGCCTCCAGCACCTCGATGGCCTTCTCCGGGAGGCAGCGGTCGAGGTCGTCGATGAACACGACCAGCAAGCGTTTGCGCTTCGCTACGTGGGTCTCGACCAGCTTCTCCAGAGTCCCTCTGAACTGTTCCAGCGACCGCACTTGGTCCCGGTGGACCTTCCGCCGCTGGCGCTGCACTGCCGAGAAGAGGGTGTCCAGGTCATCGCCACTCAGCTTCTTCTGCGCCTCCTCTGCCACCTTGGACAACGGCCCGCCCAGGCCAGGGATCAAGCCCAGCGAGAGACGGGTAACCCAGCCGGCCGCACCCCTGCCCATCTTCTCCCAATCCACTGTGACGCCCCCGATCTCCTCCCTCTCCACCTCCCGGTAGAGGCTGGCCTGCAAGTCCTCCAGCGTTTGGGCTACCTTCTTCTTGCCTATTGGAAGATCCTCCAGCGGCTTCTCGACATTCGTCGCACCCAGAAGCCTCTCTCGAAGGACCGTCAGGACCCGGAGAATCAGGGCCCTCCACAGAGCCTCGTCGCGGTCGTAGTGCCAGGGGTTGAACCATACAGTAAACACCTTCTTCTCGCGCGCAACGGACGCGTTGTCCAACGATTCCTCCACCAGGTGCATGAGGCTGGTCTTGCCGCACCCCCAACGTCCGAAGACACCGATAGTGAGGGGCATGTCCGCGTCTAGGATGACCTGCGCCAGCACCCGGCTGTAGGTTCCGAACTTCAGCCTATCCGCCTCCAGGCTCTCGATCGCCCGGTCGCCATAGTCACCAGACTTGGATACCATCTCACTTCTCCTTTGTGGGGGCGCCCCGCCCCAGGCTTCGGGCCTGCGCCCTACCACGGGGGGCGGGGCTATTCTCTATTCGCCCGCTGGGGAGGCTCACTCTCCACCAGTCACCTGCTCGTTGCCATACTTCCCCCTGAAAGCAGCGCGATAGGCAACATAGAGGTACACGAAAGCGAGCATTACAAACCCAAGCTCGTAGTGAGGGCTTTAGCCCTTCTGATGCGCTGAAGCGCACACTACCAACGCAGAAATCAGAAAACAGTATTCAGCATCCAGGACTATTCGGGAGAGCCGGGGGAAACTACGACTCGAAACCCCACGTAGTCGCCGCGGAGGTCGGGAAGGTTCGAGTGGCGATAGGCACAGCGAACGCCCCTCTGAACGTGGTTGAACGACCCGCCGCGCACCACACGGGGCTCGTCCCCGCCGGGGTCATTGTCGCCCTGGTACCCCTCGTAGTTCTCCTCCCACTTGGTGGCGCACCACTCCCATACGTTCCCACTCAACTCTTCCGCGCCATACGGGCTGGCGCCGAGTGGAAAGCAGCCCACCGCGCTGGTTTCACCAATCCCCGTCTCACCGTAGTTGGCCGGGGTGCTGTCCGCGCTGTCCCCCCAGGGATAGCGTCTCAGCGATGTGGGGTTTTCCATCACGCTGAGGTTGCCAGGTAGCCCCAGCCCGCTGGCGAAGCCGCCCCGCTCTGGACGCACCGGCACCTGCACGCCGCCCCGCGCCGCCTTCTCCCACTGCACCTCCGTAGGCAAGGCAACCGCGTACCGCTCGGGGAGTCGGTCGCGGAAGGCAACGGTGAGCCACTGGCAGAAGGCCAGGGCCTCATACCAGGTGACCACTACCGCCGGGTGATTCGGCAGATTCCAGGGCTCCCCAAGGTCTAACGGACCCCCCTCCTGTCGCGACTCCAACCCCGCCTTCGCCCACCAGATGTCGGCCCAGTACCCGTCCGCGTGTTCCATGAACAGGCCAAACTGGGCATTGGTGACCGGGTAGCGCCCCACCCAGTAGCCGTCAAGAACGGCCGCCTGATGCAGGGGCTTCTCGTCCTCCCAGGCCATCTCGTCCTCGTCCCCGCTGCCCATCCAGAAAGGACCGGGCGGCACATAGTAGAACTCCATACCTTCTATGGTCATCACTTCGGGCCGGGGGTCGCCCAGCCTGGCCAGGGCCCTGCCACTGGCAGCGCGCAAAGGCGCCTTGACCCCATCGTCCTCAATGGTCTTCAAGAGGACGCCTACTACCTTCTCCTTGCATGCTGGGGTCACCCCACCGGGCGAGGCATCCACCACCGCGTCACCCATGAGCACCGCGGCCTCACCAGGCTCCCCTGGCCGTCGGTCCAGCAACTCGCCCACCACTGCGCTGGCTACCTCCTCCCACTGCTGCACGATGCCCAGGTAGCCAATGGTCAGCAAGGCCAGCTCCCGCCACGCCGGGTCGCCCACGTGCTCTGCCAGGATCTCCACCACAGGCTCTGTCTTCCCCTGGCCCAGGCGGGCCAGACCCACCGCCCCCAGGTACTCCTCAAAGGTCAGGTGTATGAACCCATACTGCCCGGCACCCCGCTCCAGGAGCATCCCCGCGTAGTCACGCACGTCCTCCAGGAACTGCTCCACCGACTGCTCGGGATCCCTGTCTCCCTGCTGGGCCTAAACCTCGGCCAGCTTGCGCTTCGCATCCTCCCGCTTCACCAATCCCACGCCGGGGCTTTTCTCGTGCATCCACAGGGCCAGCGGGGCCAGGATACGCACCGTCTGTACCACGTCCAGGTCTCGCGTAGGAGGGCGGCCCAGTCCCCGGGCCAGGTTCCATGACGATAGCAGCGTCTCCACGTATTTGTGATAGAGCTGGACCCGTCGCTCCGGAAGTTTTACCCCTTGCCGCTTCATCAAGGCCAGGATAGTCAGCAAGAGCGGGTTGGCGGCCAGCCCGCGTACCCCGGGGTTGCGCCTGACGGCCTCGATCAGCTCTGCTCGCTCGCGTTGGGCCTCCTCAGCGGCGAACCCCGTCTCTCCCCTGGCCGCACGCTCGATAGCTGTCGTCCATCTGTCCACGAAGGCCTCGATCTCCTCTTCTCCGAAGTCCACCAGAGTGCACTCCACCAGTCCTTCGGCGGTGGGCCTCACCTCGCGATAGCCGACGATGCGGCTGGAGAGGGCGAACTTATTCCCTGCCCGGCGGTGAAAGCTGTAGAAGTCGGCGACCCGATCCGAAACCGTGTGCCGCAATCTCAGATCTCTGACCTCATCCAGGCCGTCGAGAAGCACCAGCGCGCGACCCTGCTCCAGGGCCGCTTCCAGCATCTTGTCGATGGGGAGGTCGGCCACGCGTTCGCAGAAATAGTCCGCGATGAACTCATCCAGGCGAACGTTCTTCTCGGCCAACGCGGTGGCGTAGGCCGAGAGCGGCACCAGCAGAGGCAGCCGCGCCCCGAGATCCAGCTCTTCTCCGTCGCCCTGGGCCAGTTTCAGGGTCAGATACTTGAGGAAGGTGGTCTTGCCTGCACCAGGGTCTCCCAGGATGATCAGGCCGTCGTTCTCTCGCATCAGATCCAGGACCGGCTGTGGTTCGCTCAGCCCACGGCCAAGGTCCTCCTCTTCATCAGCCCGCAGCTTTCGCCCCGCCAGGCGGACTTCCGCTGACCACGTCTCCCCACGAGGTATCTCCACGCGGCCCTTGAGCGGGATGTACATCTCCAGCAGTGGCAGGCGCAGCGGCACGCGCTCGGAGATGCCCATGCCCTTGAAGTCCAGGTACTGGTAGCGCTCCACCAGGTACTGGAGGTAGCGGTCGGTGCTCGCTGCTAGATTCCCCAAGCGGTCCTGCTCAACCAACGGGTCACCAGGCTGCGGCTCCTCCGTGCCTCGCCGTTCAAGGAAATCACGCAGCGTGTACCCGGTCGCCTGGGACACAGCAGCGAAGAACGCCGCAGCAGTACCGAAGATAGCCACGACCCAACTGGCCCAAGGCTGCGTATCCGGCGGGAGGAGACTAGCAGCGAGAATAAACAGAACAACTGTGGTCATGAGCAGTAGGGCGAAAATGATGAATGCCTTGAGGTAATTGTTCACGATTCGCCTCCTCAGCCGGACGGCCAGGCCCACAGTGAGCTACAGTACATAGATTGTATCACTGAAGATGACCAAGGGCAAGCTACCTTGAACGCGGTGGCGCGCCCAGGGGTCCGTGGTCACGGCTTCAACCCTTCATGATGCACAAGAGCGCCCACGACAAAGCGCGTCCTTCGATACCCTGCTCCGCAGCTACTCAGGATGCTTGAAAAGGGGCACGCTCCTTCGGTGGGGCAGGTCTGAGACCCTCCCCCACAAGGGTGCTGTGTCCAAGTGACCCACGGCGTTCCTAGCAGCGTGGCTACGCGCATGACTGTTTTCGTGCGCTCTCCTTCTATAGTATAATCCCCTTCATGGCTCGTACCTACGTCTCTCTGGATCTGGAAACCACCGGCCTGGACCCCGACCACGACGCGATCATCGAAATCGGCGCGGTCAAGTTCCGGGACGAGAAGGTCTTGGACACCTTCTCCACCCTGGTCAGGCCCGACCGGGCCATCCCTTACCGCATCGAGCGGCTGACCGGCATCCGCCAGGAGGACACCGACGAGGCCCCGTCCGTATCCAGTTCGGTGGAGCATCTGGCCAGGTTCCTCGAGGACTATCCCATCATCGGCCACAACATCAGCTTCGACCTCGGATTCCTCCGCCGGCGCGGCCTGCCCCTGACCAATCAATCCATTGATACCTTCGAGCTGGCTCGCATCATGGTGCCCCATGCTGCCCGTTACAGCTTGAGCAGGCTGGCCGAAGAGCTTGGCATCCCGGCGGACGGAGCACATCGCGCCCTGGCCGATGCCCACACCGCGCGCAAGCTCTTCCTGGCCCTCTTGGAACGCGCCGCAAGGCTGGACATCGACACCATCGAGGAGATCAACAGCCTGGCCGAGAGGAGCAAGTGGCCGCTGCGCAGCGTGTTCCTCGATCTTGCACGCCAGAAGGCACGGACCGCCTTCACCGGCTCCATCCGCGAGCAACTGGCAGCCAAAGGCGCGCTCGGCGAAGACGTATCGGGCCCCATCTTTGCCACTCTCGCCGAGAGGGCCCCTCTCGAACCTTCCCTCGAGCCGCAAGCGCTGGACGTCGCCTCCCTGGCCGCCACGTTCGACGAAGGGGGCCTCATAGCCCAGGAGTTTCCAGGCTACGAGTACCGGCCCCAGCAAGTAGAGATGATGAGACGGGTGAGCGAGGCCTTCAACGAAGGCCAGCACCTGCTCGTCGAAGCGGGCACGGGCACCGGCAAATCCCTGGCCTATCTGCTTCCCGCAGCCCACTTCGCAGCCGCCAACGCGCGGCACGTGGTCATCTCCACCAACACCATCAACCTTCAGGATCAGCTCTTCCTCAAGGACATTCCCGACCTCCAGCGTTTCCTGCCCTTCGAGGTGAAGGCGGCGCTGCTCAAGGGACGCGCCAACTACCTGTGCCCCCGTCGGCTGGCAGCGCTCCGCCGCAAGCCCGATCTCACCGAGGATGAGATCCGCGTGCTGGCCAAGATCCTGGTCTGGCTCCCGGGCACCACCACGGGAGACAGGGCCGAACTCAATCTCTTGCGCGATGAGAATCTCATCTGGGCCAGCCTGTCAGCGGAAGATGAATCCTGCAACCCAGAGCTCTGTTCTCACATCGGCAACTGCTTCTTCTATCGCGCTCGACAGCGAGCAGACGAGGCGCATCTCATCGTCGTCAACCACTCGCTCCTCCTCTCGAATGTGCTCACCGAGCATCGCATCCTGCCCAGGTATCAGCATCTGATCATCGACGAAGCCCATCACCTGGAGGATGTGACGACCGGGCAACTGAGCTTCGAGGCAAGCCAGGGGAGGATGCTAGGTCTTCTGAGCGAACTCGCCCACAGCACGGGCAACAGGACCTCCGGGCTCCTTCACGAACTGCCCGGCCGTCTGCGAGGTAGCGCCGTCCCCGCACGTGTCCAAAGAGAACTACAGGCGTACCTGGAGCAGGCAGACCAGGAGGTGGACCAGGCGCAGAGGCGTGTGTACAGCTTCTTCACTGCCCTGTCCCTGTTTCTGGACGAGTATCGACGGGCCGGAAGCCAGTACGACCAGCGTATCCGCCTCACCGGTGGCCTCAGGGTGCAGCCGTCATGGTCCGACGTGGAAATAGCCTGGGACAGTCTCGCAGAAGGACTGCGGGGCATAGAGGAGCGCCTCGACTATCTCTACAAGGGCCTGACAGGCCTCGAGGACGCCCGAATCCGGGAGTATGACGATCTGCTGCACGAACTGTACGGCAAACTGCACCAGGTCAGAGAGTTGGTCGATCAGACAGAAGCCATCATCGCTCAGCCGGTCGCGGAGGGCATCTACTGGGCTTCCATAGGGGCCCAGGATCAGAACATAACCCTTAGTGCTGCGCCATTGGACGTGGGCGGCGAGCTGGAGAAGCGGCTCTACTGCGACAAGGAGTGTCTCATCCTCACCTCCGCTACCTTGAGCGCAGGATCGGACTGCCGCTACATCAGAGAAAGGCTCAATCTCTGGGCCGCCGACGAACTGGTCATTGGCTCTCCGTTCGACTTCGAGAGTTCCACGTTGCTCTACATACCCACTGACATGCCCGAACCAGGACAGTCATATTACCAAAGGTCTGTGGAGCAGGTCCTCTCCGACCTGGGCCGGGCCACCAGAGGCCGGACCATGGTTCTGTTCACTTCCTACAGCCAGTTGCGGTCCACCTACCGGGCCATCAGCCGTCCGCTAGGAGAAGAGGGCATCGCGGTGCTGGGCCAGGGCATCGACGGCTCTCGCCACAACCTGCTCAGCAACCTCAAGGCCAATCCCGAGACCGTGATCCTGGGCACACGGAGCTACTGGGAGGGGGTGGACGTCGTCGGCGAGGCGCTCAGTTGTCTGGCCATCGCCAGGCTGCCTTTTCCAGTTCCCGACGATCCCATCTTCGCTGCGCGCAGCGAGACCTTCGATGACCCCTTCAACCAGTTCGCCGTACCCCAGGCCATCCTCCGCTTCCGCCAGGGCTTCGGCCGCCTGATAAGGAGCAAGACCGACCGCGGAGTCGTGGTGCTCCTGGACAAGCGCGTGCTGACCAGATCCTATGGTAGGGCATTCCTGGAGGCCATACCTACCTGCACGGTCCGCCAGGGTTCGATACAGGACCTGCCGCTGGCGGCTGCCCAGTGGATCGCGGGGGAGATGGTTATCCAACCAGGGTTGGAGCTGTAAACGGACGCGGTTGATAGTCCGTGCATCCAGCTAGGATCGCGTCCCCGGTGAAGGACTCACGCTCATGACACAACAGGGCCCATTGTTGAACGAGTTCTCCTGGTCCAAATCGCGGGATTCCCTGTTCAACTTCTGTCTGCGCAGCTACTACTACCACTACTACGGCTCCTGGAACGGCTGGCGACACGACGCGCCCGCAGACGTCAGAGAACTGTACGTGATGAAGAACCTCCAGAACCTTGGCTCGTGGCGCGGAGCCGCAGTGCACGACGTGGCGCGGCAGGTGGTGGAAGGCTTTGCTCGAGGACGACCGCTGCCTGTGGAGCAGGCCCTATCGGTGCTCAGAGAGAGGATGCACCGCGACTTCGAGGATTCACGCACAGGCCGATACCGTCGCCGCCCAAACCGCATCTGCGGCTTGCAGGAGCACTACTACGACGTCCCCCTGGAGGACGAATTGCTGAGAGAGCTCAATGTGGCCGCGGAAGGCGCTGTGAAGAGAGTGTACGGCACACGCACCCACCAGACCATGCTTCAGTTGGGCCCCTCCGGCATCGTCGAATGGGAGAAGCTCCAGAACATCACACTGGCAGGGTGCAAAGTGTGGGTCAGCCCGGACCTCATACTTCGCGGACGGGACGCCGGCTTGACCATCGTGGACTGGAAGACCGGCACCTCGTCACCAAGCGAGGGAGCCCGCCTCCAGTTGGCGATCTATGGCCTCTACGCTGTACGTGCGTACGGGGCGAGGACCCAACGCTTGCTCGGCGTGGAGGAGAATCTGCGCACGGGCGAGGATCACGTGTATCCGCTCAAGGAGTGGGTCCTGGAGGAGGCCCGCAAGTACGCGGAAGACAGTATACAGAGGATGCAGGCACTCCTCCACGACCGTGAGAGGAACGTGGCCCTGGTCCGGGACTTCCCAATGACCGACGAGCTGGCTCGATGTACGGGGTGCAGATTCCGCCGGGCATGTGATCGGGGTTGAGAAGAATGCACACCGAGGTCCAACCGCCTCGTAGCGGCCTGGACACACAGAACAGAGGATAGCTTCCATGGGCCAGCTACTCAAGTTGCTCAAGCTGTTGACACTAGCGTGTGGGTTGACCCTTATCGGAGTCGGTGCAGCGTGTCTGTTGCTCTACGTCCTCCTACCCCTGACCTATGAGGGGCTGGACCTTCTGGCGACGAATCTGACCATCGCTTCCCTGGGTGCCATCACCGTGACGTTGGGCTTCGCACTTGCCTATCAGGCGCGAGCCTCGCTGAGAGGACGGCCCTCGGGCGAATTCCGTCCGCCGTCGCCCCGGTCGCTGGGGCTGCTGTTCGTCATCTGCCTGATAGTGGGCCAGGGCCTGATCTCCTTCGTCGGAGGGTCAAGCGCGACCGCGCTCCTCTTTCCCCCGTTTCACATCCTGGCCGCCGTTTGCCCGGCCCTGGCCATTCTGGCCTTTGTGGCCAGGCGTACCAGGGCTGTTTCCTGGCGCTCGGCCAGCCTCGAGGTATCCCACGGTGCGCTTCTGGCTCCGATGGCAGCTCTCGCCGCGGAACTTATCGTGATCCTGGCTCTCGTTCTGGCCGTCGTGTTCGTCGTCGTCTTCACACCAGGCGGTGCGGAGCGCTTGATGGAGTTGTCCGCAGACCTACAAGATCCGGCCTGGGTAGAGAACCCAGAAAACCTGGCCCAACTCGTGCTCTCCCCCGCTGCCCTGACCGTGATTGTTCTGGTGTTCGTCATCCTTGCCCCATTGATAGAGGAGTTCCTGAAAGCGCTGGGGGTGCTGTTGCTGGGTTACCGTCTACGAGGACGGGCAGAGGCCTGGGTGTGGGGAGTGGCCTGCGGTGCCGGTTTCGCCCTCACTGAGAGTCTGTTCAACGGATCCATCGCTCTGGAGGGTTGGGGGGCGGTCATGCTCATGCGTTGTGGAGCCAGCCTGATGCACTGCGTCGCCAGCGGTATGATGGGCCTGGGTTGGCACGATACCCTCGCGTCCAGGCGTCCGTGGCGTCTCCTGGCAGCCTACGCAGCCAGCGCAGGTGTCCATGCCCTTTGGAACGCAGCGGCGGTGGGCGTGGCCGTACCATCGTTGCTCATGATCACCGCACCGGAGGACGTGCTGGCGCAGGGCTTTGCGGGGCTTGCTTTGCTGGGCTCCCTCGGCTTCCTTTTCCTGCTCACCTTGTCTATGGTTGTGCTCCTGGCCCACCTGACGAAGACAGTCCGCCGCACGCGAGCTGAGTCAGCCACCCCAGATCAGCAGCAGACATGGCACAGCCACATCGCCGACGACAACCTCGGCCCGTGGCCAGACGAAACAACACCCTCAGAAGAGGGCAGTTGAGTCGCCTGATCCCTCGATCGCCAGGGATCGTGAAGCGCCTTTTGGAGGTGTAGATGAAGTTCTCGGAGATGAATGATTCTGACTGCCGCGGGTACGTCGATTTCCTGCTCAGGCAGTATCGTCTCGCCGATGCCTATTGGTTCCTGGCCGTGGAGGACACCTTTGGCACGGAAGCAGCGGTCAACCTCAACCAGGACATCTGGACGAGAATGGGCACGGTGGCAGCCAGGGAAATCAAGGAGAGGTTCCCTCTGGAGGAGGAAGGCGTGGCTCGGGTGCTGGAGGCGCTGTCTTACTTCCCCTGGGCCGTCATTGTGGGATGGGAGATGGAGGAGCACGACGGCGTGGCCAGGATACGTGTCCCCTACTGCCCACCTCAGGCGGCACGGGTCAGAAGCGGGCGAGGGGAGTTCTCCTGCAAGTCCATGCACCTGGGGGAGTTCACCAACTTCGCCACAGAGATAGACCAGCGCGTCGAGGTACGTTGTCTGATGGCCCCACCCGATCCCCACCCCGACGATCTGTGGTGCGAGTGGGAATTGAGGGTGCGAGAGTAGGCAGCACGTTGTGAACCGAGAAGCCCTCAGCCAGCTAAGGTGAGGGCCGCCATCTCCATGTGGCGCAACCTCGTCAGTCGGTCACCCCCTCGGACGTGTCTCCAGAATCCGCCTGGCCCTTCAGGTCCCACAGCTTCTCCCTCAAGGACATGATCTCTTCGATCAACCTGGATCTCTCGCGACGATAGTCCTCGATAATCAACTCCAGGTCCGCCAGCAAGAGGGATCTGTCCCGTAGGTCCCTCTCCAGTTGGCTGACCCTTTGTGCAAGGCGGTTACCTTCTCTGCTCATCGATCGCTGCTCTCTTGCCTCGCTTTCATTTAATCACGCCAAGGTCCAAAGGGGGTCAAAGTAGGGTCAAAGTTAGGTCGTAATCGTCTTGAAGTCTGGCCCGCGAGAGTCTATCATAATGATGGAGGTTCAGGGTTCGAACGTCGCTATGAAGAGTTGGCATCACGGGCAGCTGCCCTCACAGGTCAAACGCTTGAGGTGGGTTGCCGCAGCGGCGATCTTCGCTGTTGCGTTGAGCTACCGCCTATTGCTCCACGCTCTCGTAGCACGTTACTGGCCGGAGACGGGACGGGCCATAGACGTGCTTTTCTACGCTCTGTTGGGGGCGGTGGTGAGCTGGTCGTGTCTCTCCTGGGTCAGCCATCGACTACAACAGGAGGCCGGCGAGACTGAGCAACTGGCATCCCTCGTCAGGAGCTCGCGGGACCCGATTCTCAGCCTCGACGATGGGTGGCAGATCCGCACTTGGAACCGCGGCGCCGAACTCATGTTAGGTTACCATCGAAAGGAAGTCGTTGGCCAGCCCTTCCACATACTCCTCCCCCCCAGCTCCACGAATACCCTTCGGTTGGAAGCCACCAAGAAGCTGGTCCACGAACAGGGATACGCGCAGGCCCGTGAGATGGAGTTGCTCACCAAGGACGGGAAGCCCCTAACCGTACAATTGACGGCCAACCTCATACCCGGAACCAGCGGAGAGGTGACAGGTCTCTCCATCGTAGTGACCGACATCAGCGCAGCCAAGGAGGCGGAGGAGAGGATGCGCGCCCTGTATCGAGAGGTAGAGGAGAAGATGCGGGAGCGCACGAGGAAGCTGGAACTGGCCCGCCACGAGCTGGAGATGAGAAACGCTCAGCTCCATCGGGCTTACGAAGAACTCAAGAAACTGGACCAGCTCAAGTCCGACTTTGTGTCCATGGTCTCCCACGAACTGCGCTCACCGTTGACCAACATCAGTGGAGCCATCGAGCTGATGCTGGAGCAAGAGGAACTGAGCGATGAATACGTGCGCATCATGCTGGGTGTGGTGGGTGAGCAGACTGAACGCCTGATCAGACTTGTGAAAGGCGTCCTCAATGTCTCCCGCATACAGGCTGGCCGGCTCTATCTGGATCGACGTGCACTACACCTCATGCCCGTGCTGGAACGAGTGATGACCAGTCTTCGGGCCACTACCGTGTTCCACTGGTTTGAGCTACCCACGACGAGCAAGTGGCCACCCGTTTGGGGAGACGAAGACCGCATAGAGGAGGTTTTCTTCAATCTCCTAGACAACGCCATCAAGTTCTCCCCCTCGGGCGGGTCAATCGTGATCGCCATGGAGGTGACCGGCGGCGAGATCACAATCTCCATCACGGATCCAGGCATAGGCATCCCTGCTGAGAAGCTGGACGGTATCTTTCAGAAGTTCCATCGGTTGGACAGCGAAGACTCCCGGGAGACCTATGGGCATGGCCTGGGCCTCTACATCACCAAGGCGCTCGTGGAAGCTCACGGAGGCAGGATCTGGGTGGAGAGCGTTGAAGGGGAAGGCTCGACATTCAGCTTCACGCTGCCTCTGGCCTCGCATAGGCCCTCCGACACAGACGCCGATCTTGCCGAACCAGCCGCGTCGCAGGTGCATCGCGAATGAACGAGACGATACTGATCATTGATGACGACAAGACGCTCATCGACCTGCTCGGACAGGCGCTGGGGAAGGCCGGCTACGAGATCATGAGTGCCACCAACGGCATAGACGGCCTACAGGTCCTGTACAAGCACAGAGTGGATCTGGTCATCCTGGATGTGATGATGCCCCGCATGGATGGCTGGGAGACCTGCTCCCGCATCAGAGATGTCTCTGACGTGCCGGTGATCATGCTCACGGCCAAGGACGAGGAGGCAGACGCGCTCAAGGGTTTCCAGTGCGGTGTCGACGACTACGTAACGAAGCCTTTCAGCTTCGCGGAATTGACCGCGCGAGTCAAAGCCGTCCTGCAAAGGGCGCGGAGGACCCCTGCCGACAGGCAGAGGAAGGTGTACGTCTTCGACGAGTTGGTGGTCGATGCGGACAACTCCCAAGTGATAGTGCGGGGCAAACCTGTCAGCCTCACGCCAACCGAGTTCCAGTTGCTGCTCACACTGGCGGAGAACGCCGGGCGTATCCTTTCCCACGAGCAGTTGCTGAGTCAGGTCTGGGGGCCGGAATACGTAGGCGAGCCCGGGTACGTCAAGCGCTACATATGGTACCTGCGCCAGAAGATCGAGGAGGACCCCAGCGCCCCCGAATACATCATCACCGAGCGAGGCTTCGGCTACAAGTTGGGGGACTAGCGAGCACATCCTCAACCCTCCCCCACTGTGACATCTTCTTCTCAGTAAGCATCCCACACTGCTGCGCACCAGAACGCGAGCCTGTCACAGAAGCGGCTCTGTTTTCCTCCCACGACGCACCGTCCCCCTTCGTGCTGCCTGCTGGAGCGCATAGTACCTTGGATCTATTGACGAAGCGGTTTGGCCTTGGCTATAATGGAGTATGGGAACCTTGCCCATGATCCTGGCGAACGGCTCGAACGGTGTTCCCTGTCCCTGAGACTCCTGCCAAGGAGGGGCCGAATGCAAGCCGAACGAGGAAAGAAGACTCGTGTCTGGGCAGCCGCCACTGCTGTGGCCTGCACCCTGGCCTTCATCGCTCTGGCCCAGGGCACCTGGGCTCAGGAACCAGAAGGCCCCGACCGCTGCTCGTGGACCAAGCAGGTCTGGATCAATGGCGTCGGCCCCGAGACAGTCATCACCCCCCGTTACTTTGGGGTGGTGGTCAGCGATACCGTGGACATTCGCGACACCCTGTTCTGCGACTTCTCCTACGATTGGAGCCTGCACGAGTACTGGGCCCGGGACCTGCTCTCCCTGGCACCCCCCTACCCCGGATGGATGGCGGATCCCGGCGAAGTCGACGGCTTCACTGAGGGGTCGCTGACCTGGTGGGGCAGTGAGTCCAGCGGTCAGCCGGTCCAACTGGACAAGTACCTCCACGTGGACATGGTGGGTTGGGTGACCACGGAGATCTCGGAGACGGTGGAGTTCACCCGAACGGGAATTGGACCTTTCACATCCTACGAGAGGCCCATCTACTTGCGGGAGTTGGTCGAGGGCGGCGACGCACCGTCCAGCTACAACCACACAAGCGCTCCTATGACCACGACCACCTTCATCACCGGCACGCAAGCCAGCTTCCCCGTGGTGTGGGACTGGGACGGCACCATGGATCCAGCGCCACCCAGCTATGGTTTCTGCCACTATTCCAGTCTGGTCCCCTCTTTCCTGGGCATCACCGTCACCCACGAACTGGACGCCGACCTCTTGGTCTTGCCCGACGATGACGGGGTAACCAACATAGACCCCTCCAGCAACACTCCCGACCGGGATGGCGCCGACGATGGCGTGAGCTTCCCCTCGGTGCTTCCCCACTGCGGCACGGCCACGGTCAACGTCGTCGGCGAGAACAACCATTGGACCAACCTCTACCTCAACGCCTGGGCCGATTGGAATCGCGACGGCGACTGGGATGACACCTCTCTGTGTGATTGCGGGATCAGTGAATGGATCATTCAGAGCTACGCGGTCGGCGATGGCGCCTTCGACGAGGACATCGACATCTCCTCCTGCCACCCCGTGCCAGACCCCACAGAACCCCTGTGGGTCAGAGTGACGCTCAGTGAAGTCCCTCTTTCCGGGGAACCCTGGAGCTACGGGGGGCAACCGTACCCAGCCTCCAACGAACCCACCGGCTGCTTCTGGCTGGGTGAGACCGAGGACTACTACGTCGAGCCGGAATTGATCCCCGAATGTGAATGGGAGAAGCAGGTCTACGTCAACGATGAGTTGGCAGGGGAGTGGGACGAAGGTCCCTTCGCCGTGGCGGTCAGCGACAGCATCACCATCGCAGACATGCTCTCCTGCAACTTCCAATACGATTGGGAGCTGCTGGAGGAGTGGGAGGCCCCTCACCTATCACTGGTGAGCTGGGACTCGAGTCACTGCGACGTGATCACCGACACGGGCCAGTTCGAGTGGTCGGGCGGCCCCGTACCGCCAGGGACCCAGGTGGCGCTCACCAAGACCCTCCACGTGGATGAGCCTGGTTTCGTCTCCATCCCTATCACAGAGACGGTGGCCTTCAGCCCCGAGGGCATGGTAGAGCCCATGGAGAAGATCGTGGATGTGGTAGAGCTGCTGGAAGGAGGGGATGCTCCGTCCAGTCACTATCACGCCGGGCCGCCGCACATGGAGACCTATCCTGGTTCTGGCGTATCGGCCCAGTTCCCCGTGGTCTGGGACTGGGACGGCACGCTGGGGCCCGGACCGGTGACCGGTCCCTACGGCTTCTGTCACTACTCAGGCAGCACGACCTACCTCGGTAACCCGCCCACCTACGAGCTGGACGCTGACCTGATGCCCGACCAGGACCTGGTCACTAACATCGATCCCGCCAGCAACACGCCTGACCGCGACCTCTCCGACGACGGCGTGACTATCCCCGGAGGTCTACCCCGGTGTGCGCCGACAACCCTGACCTTCACAGGTCACAACGGCTCAGGCGGCACCCTCTATCTCAACCTGTGGGCCGACTGGAACCGAGATGGTGACTGGGAAGACGGCAGCCAGTGTGGCTGCGGCGACGACGAATGGGCGATCCAGGACCACGTGGTCAGTCCGTGCCCCATCGAAGAGAGTGTCGAGATCACACCCTGCCACACGTGTGACCCAACCGAGCCTCTGTGGATACGTGTGACGCTCAGCGAGGTTCCACTGGCACCCCTGGGTCAGCCCTGGATCTACGGAGGCCAGCCCTACGCCGCTCCCAGTGGCTGCTTCGAGCTCGGGGAGACACAGGACTTTCTGTTCCAGCAGAGCGTCGCCTACCTTCCCCTGAGCACAAAGAGTTACTGAGACGAAACGCGGCGCAGGAAACCCATCCGGACCACGCGAAGAAGCCATCCCCGTAGGGATGGCTTCACCATTCTCTGAAGCGAAGGCAGGGTCGCACCACGCTCACCATCGCCGCTCGAGACCTACCTCCGGCCGTAGATAGTCACCTCCCCCTGCTGGAAGACCACATCCATTAGGATCTCCAACTTGGCCATCACCGGCTGGCTGACCTGGTAGGTGCTCTGCTCCAGCGGTCCCAAGTAGACGTACTCCACGTCGTACCTGTCGAGCAAGGTGGCGGTCTCTTCCACATCCGGCGAGGTGTAGATGGTCTTGATGTCCGGCTCACGGTTTCCTGGCTCCTCGTAGTTGCCCCTCCACTGTAGTTCGTGGCCTCCCCAACCCAGCAGTGTGGGCAGGCCGGTAGACACCGAGACGCGCCCGTAGTAGGTGTATGAGCCGCCGGTGGCCTCGACAATCGTCGGTGCCCCCTGGGCGTGGTCCCGCAGCCATCGGATGCCTGCCACATCGTCGCCATAGGCCAGATCGGCCATGCCATCCAGCGTAGGTGTGTCGCCGAAGCCGCCCGTCTTGTTGTACGTGGAGAGAACGGGATACACCAGACCGGCCAGGAAGATGGGCACGAGCCCCAGCACCACCAGCCCTGACAGCGCGCGCCTGCGGGCTCTGATCCACGGCCCCAGATAGTAGAGTCCGAAGGCTGCTGAGATGCCGAAGAGCACCCAGGCCTGGTAGTAGAACTTGAACACGCTGTTCATGCGGCTGGCAAAGACATCCTTGAGGAAGAAGAACTCCACCGTGAACGTGAGTAACAGGGCCACGACAGTGAGCACGAGGACAAAGGTCAGGCTCGACGTCACGTCCAACAGCTCCGAGGAAAACAGCCCGCAGACGAGTGCCAGCACTCCCCCGCCGATCAGCAGGAGCAGCAGCGCGATCAGATAGAGCTTGAAGATGATCAGTACGCAGCAGACGAGGACCACCACCATTGTTGCGATGGTGAAGCCCAGGCCGAGACGACGCCTCCCTCCAGGCCCTGCCTCGCCGCCGGCCAGTGTCGTCGCCCTGCGCCACGAGCTGTACAACAACACGGGTGCGAGCACGTAGATGAAGGCCCCGAACATGATCAGGTACTGGTGCAGTCGCGTCTTGACCAGCAACACGGGCCGGATCCCGCCCGCCTGGGAGCGCAGTCCCATCCAGAAGGGCAGGTACAGCAGCAGGCAGAGAGCCACCAACGCCACAGCGAAGAAGAGCACCTCGCTGAGCCAGCGGCGTCCAAAGCGTTCCTGGCGCCGGTAGCTAGCCAGGCCGTAAGCCATCAGACAGATGACCAGGTATATGGGCAGGTCCCAGCTATTGAGGAAGCCCAAACCCCCAAAACAGAGGCCGAGCAGGATCATCTCCCACCAGTCCGCCTCCCTCGTGGACCAGAGCAGGTTCAGGCACAGACCCAGGGCCAGGAGAACGAAAGGCAGTCCCAGCACGTGGGGATGCATGTCCCCCAAGAGGAAACTGAAGAAGGGAAACTCGTCGATGACCTCTTGCTCAACTCCGAAAACGACGTCGTGGATAACTCGCGAGGCCCTCCACCACCACCAGTTGTCCATGGGGATCCACGACCCGGTCACGGGCGCCGAGGCCAGGTTCTTCACGTCGATCCACTCCCAGAAGGAGGACGACCCCAGTCCTCGGGTGTGGAGGACCTCCAGCGCCCCTTCCAGGTTGCCCATCACGGCCACGAAGATGGCCCCCAGGGCACCAAAGGCCGTGGGCAGTGTTATGCCCCTGGCCTCTCCCTCTCGGTGGCGGGCCACGAGGTTGTACGTGAGGCTGAAGGCACCGTTCGCCGTCAGTGCCAAGAGCAGCGCAATGGCCAGGTTGAAGGCTACCTCCGAAGGCACCCCCGTAAGCCTGGTCAACACGGCCACGATCATGTAGCCGAAGTAGTAGTAGCTGATGGCGAAGCCCGACAGCCAGGGATCCAGCGGTGGGAAGTACTCGCTGCGCAAGATGGCGTTGAGGAACGCGAAGTCCATGGGCTTCTCAGTGCCGGAGATCGCCGGATTGTAGGCCCTCACCAGCGCCCAGAGGCCGAAGGCCACTGCGAACAGCACCTCATTGGCCACGACCAGACGCAGGTTGCTTCGGAGAAACTGAACCAGACCATCGGATGCTGGTAGACCCTCCTGGCCCCCATAGTCGGGTGAAGGAGGACGCTTTGCCCGGGAGATCCAGAGCGAGGCGCCCGCGACGACCAGGATGCAGATCAGAATCGCAATCCTGGTGTTAGCCAGCACGCCCAGGCTGCCCGACATCCAGAACAGGTAACAGGTCAAGAGCAGGCCCAAGGGTTTGGCCAGGGCGTACCCTCGATCGGGCAGGTGGCGAAACAGGCGCCAGGCCAGGGGCAAGGCAGCCAGTCCAATAATCTCCACCGCCAGCCACCAACTCAGCACGTCCATTTTCCTCGCCTCCACATCCCACAACCGGGGGCAGGTGATCCGCTCGTGGCCGACGCCCCTCGCACTTTCATTCGTCCAGCACCTGGTAGACCTTCACCCCCGGGTTCTCGTAGACCACGGCCAGTTCGCCCAGGTTGCGGAGCTCCTCGAACTTCTCCACGCCTCCGGTGGGGTAGAAGTAACGCTCCAACTGCCCCACGTAGATGTAGCTCACATTCATCGTACCGATCAACTGCCGAGTCTCCTCAAGATCCGTGGTCTGGTATAGCGCATTGGCGTCATCGGACCTCGGCCCCACCTGCCAGTCATAGCGCTGTTCGTTCTGGTGAGCGCCCAGCAGGGTAGGCAGACCCGTGTAGCTTGCCACTCGCACGCCAAACTCGCGGTAGTAGGCCAGCGGAGCCTCGGCCACCACCGGGGTGCCTTTCACGTTCTCCACGAACCAGTTGATAGCTTGGTAGTCGTACACGAGTTGAATCCGGTTGCTGTCGTCGGGCCAGGTGTAGGACCCCACACTCATGAAAGCGGAGCCATCGAGAGTGCCCACGGCTGGCCTGGGCCCCGGGAAGCGGTCATCTACCCTCTGCCAGGTGCCCAGGAACAGAAAGATGACACTGGAGGCAAAGAGCAACAGAAAGGCTCCTTTCCAGGCAGAGCCCGGCCATCGCCGCCGGATGGAGGAGAAGCAGTTCCACAACGCCGGCACACTCACGCCCGCCGTCACACCGAGCAGAACCCAGGCCTGGGTATAGAACTTGAAGATGGTGTTCATCCGGTAGTAGTCGCCACCCTGTAGGAAGTCCTTCAGGAAGACCAGCTCACTGCCCAGCAGGATGCCCACGGCCAGGAAAGCCATCAGAGCGATGAAGCTCTCTTCCAGCCTGGCCTCGCGCCGCACCACCAGAAAGGCGAAGAGGATCAACAGGGGCACGAGCAGGGCCGGAATCCACAGCCGGAAAAGGAGCAGAGCAACGACAGCAACCCCAGTCGCTGCCAACACCAGCAATCCCGTCACGTACCCAGCTCCCGACCTTCGCACCAGCGCCTGGTGGAGGTCCAGCAGACGGGGCAGTCTCATGCCCCGGCGCAAGAGCAGTCCCAGGCAACGTAGAGGCGCCTCTCGTGGTCGCTCCCAGACCGCCTTCAACCCGAGCAGGCTGACCATCATGAAGAGAAAGAAGCCCCAGATGGTGAGGAAAGGCTCTAGCTGAGTGCCGCTACGCACCACTCCCAGTCCCACGTACAGGGCCTGGAAGTGGGTGAAGAACGGCAGATAGAGCACCAAGCTGAGCAAGCCGACTACGCCGAATACCGCCAGTGCCACCAGCGCTCCCTGCCATCGCCAGAAGCCCCTCAACCCCAGGAGTAGCGCTCCCAGCACGACGATCAGATAGCCAGGCACGTCCCAGGTGTTGATCACCGCCACAGCACCCAGGCTCACGGCCAGAAGCAGCAGCCCGGCCAGGTTGTAGTGGCTCACCAACCGTGAGACCCGAACGGCGTGTAGCCCAGACAGGCAGCGCCTGACGAAACCTCGCCACCCGCCTCCTGCGTCCACCTGATCTTCCGCCCCCAGGTCAGTCTTCATCTCTCCCACTGTGCCCCTCACGGCGAGAGCGACGTTCAGGGCCAGCGCCAGGAGGAAGAGGGTCACCGGGATGCCGATCATGTGCGGATGCAGGTCCGCAAAGAGGTAGCTCCAGAAGGGAAACTCGTTGATGGTCTGGGGGATGACCCGGGAACTGCGCCAGTAGTCGAAGCGTGCCAGTTGCGCACGGCGCAGCAGGACACGTACCAGTCCAGGTACGGCCCTCACCAGCCCCTGTACTCCCGGGATGCGGCTTTCGAAACTCAACCCCCCGGCTTCCCCGAGGCTCTCCGCCAACTGGACCAGGCCGTCCAGATTGCCCAGGAGGGCCACGAAGGTCATGGACATCAACCCCGCCAACCGCCGTCGGGTGAGGTTGAAGCCCAGGGAGAAGGCATTGGCCACCGTGAGCGCGAAGAGCGAGGGCACGGCCAGATTGAAGGCCACCGTGGGCACGATGCCCGTGAGCTTGATGAGGATGGCTACCAGGTGCAGGCCGTAGTAGTAGTAGTTGACGTACCCGCCGGCGTAGTAGGGGTCGTACGGCGGGAAGTAGGCGCTCCTGGTGATGGCGTTGAGGAAGGCAAACTCCATACTCTTCTCGCCGCCGTTCCAGGGATGCCACAGGTCCGGGTTGAGCATCCGGATGCCCACGAAGAGTAAGAAGGCGATCCCGAACAAGGCTTCGCTCAGCAGGATTAGCCCCTTGCGCTCCCGCCACTGGGCCAGCAGCTCCCCTTTCTTGCGCCAGAACAGAGACCACGAAACGATGCCGAGCAGCAGGCAGGCGCCCAGCGTGGTCGGTAGGCTGTTGGTCAGCAGCCGGTAGCTGGCCGCCACCCACACCAGAAAGGCCACCAGCAGCAAACCCATGGTCTTGGAGAGCACGTAGCCTCGATCGGCCAGGCGGTGGAAGACCACCGTGGTCAGTGGCAACGCCAGAAGGCCCAGCACTCCCACGGCCAGCCACCAGATGAGGACCGACAACAACGGATGGGCGTTGGCCAGGGGGTTCCACCCCCGCTCATCGATGACCGGCAACTCATCGACAGGTCCGTCCAGGAGCAGGCTCTTGCCCGACTCGCCCGTGGCGGCGGTGTCTGATCCTGTCCGCCTTACGCTAGGCTCGACTTGCAGAGCTTCCTCGAAGAGGTCTCTGAACTCCTCCTCGCTCAGTTGCCTGGTCTTGCCAAAGATGAGGACCTTGGGATGGTCATAGACGGTGAAGCTCTCGTCGGAGGCGTCGTCGTTGAGGGAGAAGCCGAAAAGGCTGGGGTAGGAGGTGAAGGTACCGACGAGATGAAAGCCCAATCGCTCTTCGAAAAGGAGTCCGTAGTAGCGCGTGGTGATCGGGTACCGCCAGGGCAAGCGAGGGATGGAGCCATAGAGCCGATTGCTGGAGAGTATGACGTAATCACTCTCTTGCAGGTTGCTGACGATGTGGTGGAATTTCTCCTCATCATCCCACTCGTAAAGGTTCATCTTCAGCGTCTGATACTCGCCGATGCTTCGCGGCTGCCCATCCACCGTGCGGCTCAGGGGAAGGTCGTCGTCCCAGTGTTCCAGCGCCAACGTAGCCCCGACAGGCACGTTGCGGTAGATCCACTCCGAGGCCTGGACACGGCTGTGAGGCCGGGAGTAGATGCTCACGAAGGCCAGGCTGTACAGCACCGAGGAGGCGAGCACCAGGCCGGTGAGCCCGTACCAGAGGGCCGAGACCGGAGCTTTCCGCGTGGGGAATCTCCTGTGGAGCCAGTCGCGGAAGGCGTAGAGCATGCTGGCCCCCATAATCAGGAAGAGGGGCAGCAGAGGCAGCATATAGCGCATAAACTTGACCAAAAAGCAGCCGGTAATGAGGAAGTAGGGTCCCACCCAGGCCAGGAGCAGCAGCTCCTCCCCCCGTCTTTGACGCGCAACCCGCCACAGGAAGAACCCCAGCCCCCCGTAGGCCACGAGTCCCAGGGGCAGGCCCATGCCCCACAGGGCTGTGTGCTGTATCTGATAGATGAAGGCCGGGGTGTTGATGTACTGCCGCGTGTAGGGATAGTCGGCGATGCCCCGCACCATCCTGCTCTGCTCAGCGATGCCGGCGGTGAAGGCGTCGAAATCGAGGACGGCGTACGGCTCGGCCAGGAAGAAGGCCACAGCGCAGGAGACCAAGGTGAGGAGCAAGAGGCAAACCTCACGGCGCCCTTCTCCCTGGCCCCGGCCCCTGTAGTGCAGCACGTAGGCACCCAGAACCACCAGCAACAGCGGCGCGGCACTGACCTTCGTAGCCAGCGCCAGGCCCAAGGTGACCCCCACAAGCAGGCCGTTCCAGGTCCCTCCCCGCCGCGCGAAGTCCAGCGCGAAGACGAAGAAGAGGAGCACCAAAAAGGTCAGTAGAGCGTCCACAGCGTAGAAGTGGGCCACCTGGATGTGGAACACGGTGAAGGTAACGAAGGCGGCGGCCAGCAGCCCGACGCGCCGGTCGTAGACCTGCTTGCCGAAAAGATAGGTGAGATAGATGACCGCCGTGTCTATGAGCGCAGAGAGCGCCCGACCCACGAGGGTGATGTGATCGTAGTCCGACATGCGCCGCAGCCCCTCCAGGAACTCGGCCAGAGAGGGCCACGACGCCAGATGGTGAGCCAGATCAGCCGGGACCGTGAGCAAGTGCGTTGCCAGACGCAGCATGTAGAAAGGCAACGACCCATAAGCGAAGAAGTGGGGGTTGAGCGTGCTGGTCTCCGCATCAAAGAAGTTGGGGTTCTCCTCCGACGGGCTGGACAAGGGCGGGGGCGTGAAGAAGCTCAACCACTGCTCGAGCGGCGGCATCCCCAGCCGGGAGACGACCATGGTGATCTGCCGCTCGTCGGGGTGCAGGTGATGGTTGTCGTCCCAATTGTTCCCGTAGAGGCGCAAGGCTGCGCCCACTATCAGAAGCAGAAGCAGAAACGGTCGATGGAGCTTCGCTGGAGACATCTGAGCATGAAGCACGGACGCTCTCCGATCAGTGCGCATCCCTCGTGGGCTGGCCGGCAGGGTGAGTCCTCCGACCCTCTCACAGCGCCAGAATTCTATCACCGCCACTACCCCAACGCAAAGCTGGAGGCCAGCGCCACTTGGGAACGCTCCGGCGTGAGTGTCGGATAGTCGACGTTCCTCCTACCAGCGAGTCGCTGCCAGATAGTTGCAATATGAGAGAATATGTGATATAGTCCATGAAGAGTTCGCGTTGAACAACAGCTTCTTTTCACTGACCACGGTCAATGAGGAAACGGCCTAGCTGCGACAGAGGCACCTGGCCGCGCACCAAGCGAGCCCGCCTGTCGCAAACAGGCGGGCTTTGTGCTCCATAGAGCAGAAAGACCTCGACGGGGAAAGGAGATGTGTATGAAACTTGCCCCCTGAAGTCGTCCCTCTAGTCCTCTAGGTAACCAAGCAGGTTGTGCGCCATAGGAGCAAGCGTCCAAAGAGGAGGGAGAAGATGAAAGCAAGGCACATCCTGACACTCGTGGTGTTCACCGGTTTGCTCCTTCTGCTCGCTGGGGGCGTGGGACTGGCATGGGCCCATACCCAGCGCCTGGGGGCCAGCGTGGGCACCGCCTTCACCTATCAGGGACAACTGTCTGACGACGAGAGCCCCGCCGAGGGCACCTACGACTTTGAGTTCAAGCTCCACGACGACCCCACCTCGGACAGCCAGGTGGGCAGCACCGTGTACGTGGACGACCTGGATGTTAGCGACGGAGTGTTCACTACGAAACTGGACTTCGGCTCGGGTGTCTTCACCGGCGAGGCGCGGTATCTGGAGATCGGCGTGCGCGCGGGTGATAGCGCAGGCACCTACACCACCCTCGCGCCCCGGCAAGAACTCACTCCGGCTCCCTACGCGCACTACGCGCTGGACTCCCTCTCCACTGAGTCCTTGCAGGGCCACCCCGTCAGCGACACCGTTCCTACCACCGGCCAACTGCTCCGGTGGAACGGCAGCGCCTGGGAACCGGCCACGGTGGGCTCCGGAAATCAGCCGCCGGTGGCCGTCCTCCAGGCCGACCCCGCCGTCCTTCTGCCCGGCGAGACAGCGACCACCTTGAGCCTGGCCCTGAGCTACGATCCCGAGGGCGGCCCCTTGACCTATGCCTTCGACCCCACGGGCCGGACCCTGGGAGCACCGGCCTCCTACGGCGGGACCGCTGTGACCGCAGCACAATACTCCGCCTCGGGAGATTACCTGGCCGCGGGGTGGGTCAAGGATGCTAGCGGCGCCTTCCACGTGGCCCGGACCCTGGTTTCTGTGTACAGATTCTGGAACACCATCGTGGACAACGCCGAGTCTGTGGGACAGTATGCCTCCCTGGCGGTGGTCGATGATCGCCCCGCCATCGCCTACAGGGACGCCGCGTACCTGAAATATGTGCGGGCGACTGATGAGACCGGCTCCTCCTGGGGCACGCCGGTCACCGTGGACAGCTTCGGGAATGTGGGACAGTACGCCTCCCTGGCCATGGTGGATGGCCACCCAGCCATCGCCTACTACGAAGGTATCAGTGATGACGTTAGGTACGTACGGGCCGATGATGCCACCGGGTCCTCCTGGGCCAGTCCGGTCGGCGTGGACAGCGGCGGGGATGTGGGACGGTATGCCTCCCTCGCGGTGGTGGATGGCCGCCCCGCCATCGCCTACTACGACGGCAGTCCCAACTACGACCTGAAGTACGTGCGGGCGACTGATGAGACCGGCTCCTCCTGGGGCACCCCGGTCACCGTGGATAGCGGCGGGGATGTGGGGTGGTATGCCTCCCTGGCGGTGGTGGAAAACCGCCCCGCCATCGCCTACTACGACGCGGGGTCCAACCTGAACCTGAAGTACGTACGGGCGGGCGATGCCACCGGCTCCTCCTGGGGGACTCCAGCAACCGTGGACAGCACCGGGGATGTCGGACAGTATGCCTCCCTGGCTCTTGTAGACGGCCGCCCCGCCATCGCCTACCGCGAAGGTTCTCCCAACTACGACCTGAAGTACGTGCGGGCCAGCGATGCCACCGGCTCCTCCTGGGGAACTCCAGTCACCGTGGACAGCACCGGCTCAGTGGGAGAGTATGCCTCCCTGGCGGTGGTGTATGGCCGCCCCGCCATCGCCTATCGCGATTCTGTTACCAACTACGATCTGAAGTACGTGCGGGCCAGCGATGCCGCCGGCTCCTCCTGGGGAACTCCAGTCACCGTCGAGAGCAGCGGGGATGTGGGAGAGTATGCCTCCCTGGCCGTGGTCGCTGGCCGCCCCGCCATCGCCTACTACGATGATACCAATCGCGACCTGCGCTTCGCCATCCCCCGGCAAGACTAGGGAAGGAGAAGGTCAGCGATGAGAATGACCACGGTCAAGCGAACAGCAATGGGATTAGCGGTGCTGGCCGCCATGCTCCTGGTCGCCTCCGTGGCCCTGGCCCAGAGCGGCGGTGACTACGACCTCTCCTGGAGCACGGTGGACGGCGGAGGATACACCTTCAGCGCAGGCAGCAACTATGAGTTGGGGGGCACCGCAGGACAGCACGATGCCGGCTCCATGAGCGGCGGCGACTACGTCCTCTCTGGAGGCTTCTGGTGCGGGGGAGCACTGGAGGACGAGTACGATACCTACCTGCCCCTGGCCTTGAAGCGGTACCCCCGCTGAGTCTTATCAAGGGGCGGGGCGACATCTGCGGCGGCCCCGCCCTATTCCCCTCCCTCTAGGCGAGCGTGACCAGAACACGTCGACCTGCGTCTTGAGGCTGCCGGCCCAGGCCTCCATCTCTCAGTTCCCCTCCCTGGATGCGAGGGGTTAGGGGAGAGTGAGCGTTCGACACCCCCTGTGGTAGGACAAGCTTAAGCTTGTCCTACGGTGCAGCTTGAAGGGACCGCAACCGATATGGTACAATCCTCGCCATGAAGGTCCTCCTGATCGAACCCCCTAAGAAGCCCTGGGAGATGATGGGCGACTTCATCGCCCCACCCATCGGTCTGGCGCAGTTGGCCGCTGTGCTAGAGACCGAGGGTGTGGACGTGGAGATCGTGGACTGCAACGGGTCCTTCCTCACCTGGCAGGACCTGGAGAGGGCCATCGCCGACAGGAAACCCACGGTAGTCGGCGCCTCGGCCATGACCACCTTCCTGCCCACCGCCGCGCGGGTGATGCAGATGGTCAAAGCCATCGACCCGGAGATCATCACGGTGGTGGGCGGCCCTCACGTTACCTTCACGACTGAGGAGACGCTGAGAAACCACCCCGAGATAGACATCGTCGGACGCGGCGAGGGCGAGCGGGTGATCAAGGAACTGATCGCGTGTTTGGGCCAAGATGGCGATCTGACACAGGTCCCGGGCATCGCTTTCCGAAGGGGTGGGCAGGTATTGCAGACGCCACCAGCAGAGCCGGTGGACGTGGATCAGCTACCCCTGCCCGCCTACCACCTTCTGCCCATGCACGCTTACTTCTTCATCATCTTCGAGAAGTTCTGCACCGTCTTGGCCAGCAGGGGCTGCCCCTTCAACTGTGTCTTCTGCGCCGAGCGGGGCTTCTGGG
>CAZOBP010000019.1:0-28401 GCA_964577995.1 uncultured Anaerolineales bacterium | reverse complement strand
CCTGAACAAGCCATCAGCGAGGAGCCTCATCCCATCGGAATCATCGAAGAAGGGCGCGTCGATGGGTTCGATTTCGGTCACGGTGTGCTCAACGTCGGCGAGCCCATGGCTACTCCAATCATCCGTGAGTTGAAGCGGCGCTTGAGCAACGAATACGATCTGGCCATTCTCGACGCTCCGCCAGGCACAGCGTGTCCCGTCGTGGAATCGATGAGGGGGGCTGACTACGTCCTGCTGGTGACCGAACCCACACCTTTCGGCCTCCACGACCTCCGGATGGCGGTCGAGGTGGGCCGCGATGAACTGGGGCTACCAGTGGGTGTCGTCGTCAACCAGGACGGGGTGGGCGATGACGGCGTGGATGAGTACTGCAATGCTGAGGGTATTTCTATCCTGATGCGCATCCCCATGGATCGCCGCATTGCAGAAGCCTATTCCACAGGAGTGACTGTAGTCGATGCGCTGCCGGAGTATCGAGAGCAGTTCCGACAGCTACTGAAGAGCATTGAAAGGGAGGCAGGGGCGTGAAGCAACTCGTCGTGTTGAGCGGCAAAGGAGGCACCGGCAAGACCACCGTCGCCGCAGCTCTGGCCCACCTGGCTTCCCAGGAAACCGACATCGTTCTGGTAGACGCGGACGTGGACGCAGCCAATCTCGAGCTCGTCCTTTCGCCTAGACTCCGGGAAGAGACTGCATTCTTCAGCAGCAAGGTGGCCTGCATCGATCCCGAGTTATGTGTAGCCTGTGGGACCTGCGCGGACGTATGTCGATTCGACGCCGTGATCGTCCCCGACGAGAACGCCGAAGAGGAGGCCTACGCCATAGACGCCGTGGCGTGCGAGGGATGCGCCGTCTGCTACTATCAGTGCCCGTCCGAGGCCATCCACATGGAGGAGCCACAGGACGGTCTGTGGTTCATATCCGACACGGCCTTCGGACCACTAGTCCATGCCCATCTCTTCGCCGGACAGGAGAACTCAGGAAAGCTGGTCGCTGAAGTACGAGAGCGCGCCAGAAAGCTCGCGTCTCAAGGTGCCCAGCCCTACATCATCATCGATGGTCCGCCGGGCATCGGCTGCCCGGTTATCGCCGCGGCTACGGGCGTTGACCTGGTTCTTATGGTCATCGAACCCACAGTCTCTGGCATTCACGACCTGGAGCGCGTTCTGGGGGTGACAGAGCACTTTGGGATCCCCCCGCTGGTGTGCATCAACAAGTATGACATCAACCTTCAGAAATCGCGCGAGATCGACGAGTATTGCGCCGACAGAAACATCGAGGTCGTGGGCCACATACCGTTCGACACAGTAGTCACGGAGGCCATGGTGCAAGGCCAACCCGTGACAGCCTATCGAGATGGGCCTGTGACCGAGGAACTAGGCAGAGTGTGGGAGAAGGTACGGGACAAGGTGGCTCAGCTCTAGTCCGGCTCCTCAGCCCCAGCACCGTGGGGTCCCCTGCTTCTGAGCTGCACCATGATGGTGCCCGCGATGACCAGCCCCAGCCCGACCACGTCGACGAGCGTTAGGTGTTCCCCCAGGAACAACCACGCGAGCGCCGTGATTTCCACGATCATTACGTTGGTGATGATGTTGGATTCGACCGCTGTGAGGGTCCGCAGGCTGTGATTCCACAGCACGAAAGTCAGCGAGGTGTTCACCACGCTGAGCCACAGAATCATCAGCCAGTTGCTGATACTGATCGCCGGCAGCCCTTGAACCGCCAGCCCGCACCCCAGCAGCAGTACGCTACCCACCCCCATACTTACAGACGTGACCAGCAGGGCCGATATGGTCCCTGACCGCGCGACCTTACGGCCCAGGAGCGCCCCCAGTCCGAAACCCAGCATCCCAACCAGGGCGGAGGCCACTCCGGTCAACTCTCGCGTAGGGATGTCTACCGGGTGGAAGTATGTATAGATGCCGAGCATCGCCGCGAGGACTCCGCACCACTGTAGTCGGGACGGTGGTTCGCGAAGTAGTGCCCCGCTGAGCAAGGCCACGACGATCGTGTTGAAGGCGAAGAGCAAGCGAGTGGTCACTGTGGGCAGGTAGAAGAGGGCCACAAACTGTCCACCCACGCCCACGGCGTACAACGTCAACCCCAGCGCGCCCAGCAGAAGCCAGGAGCGGCGGCTCAGGCTGCCTAGCGCCCGACGACTCGATCCGGTCAGCGAGAAAGGAAGCAGTGCCACGAAGGCCAGGAAGTAGCGTAGCCCCGCGAAGGTGAGGGGTGGGATGTCCTCCAGACCAAGCTTGATCAGCACCCACGAAGAGGACCAGAGACTGACAACCACGAGCGCCAGGAGGACCGCAGTGGCCCGTGAGGGCATCTGCGTCGTCGTCATAGGTGTGCCTCGACCATCCCTACACGGCACACCTGTGCGACCGCACAAGGACACAGGCAGAGCACGTGATTCTGAACTTCAATCGACTCCGGCTTCAGTCCTCCCCCAGGACTCCTTGGCCTTGAAGAGCACTTCTCGCTCATTCTCGTAGGATATCGTCTCCATCGCTTCGCCGATGCGGAACCAACGAGCCTCGTCCACCTCCCAACCGTGATCAGCGACATCGCCTCCCTCGCATCTCAGCAGGTAGTAGTGCACGAACTTGTGATAGAGCACCTTGCTCTCGGAGTCACGATACCAGTATTCGATGTGCCCCAAATCGGCCACCGACTCCCCGTGCAGACCCGCCTCCTCTCTCACTTCTCGCAGAGCGGCCTCCAGCGGTTTCTCTCCCTTCTCTATGAGGCCTTTGGGCAGTCCCCACACTGTGCCCTCCCGGGTGCAGATGAGTGCTACCCACATCTCCCCTTCGCGGATCTGGTAGACCACCCCTCCCGCCGATTTCTCTACTGTTGCTTTGGCCATGCCTCTGTCTCCGGAACCTGAGAGCTTGGCGGTCTGGGAATCCTAGCACCCCGTCGTGAAGGGGGCAAGTAGATTCCATCCCTCACGGAGCTCGTTCATCGCCGACCGGCCCAATGCCCGTGCACCGTTTCTCGCACATCGTGCCATGGGTTGGGCGAGGTCCTCGCGGCGGGTCCTTGCGCGCACCTTGGAAGCTGCTATACTAGTGACGGGCCTGCCCGGGACGGCGTTGCCCGTACGGTGGCTGCGGAGCAAGGAGGGAACGAAAAGCGATGGATACTCCTCCACATGCTGGAGTCCTCACGCTGGAACCCATAGGTCGCGTCGACAACGAGGTCCAGCCCGGAGAGCGCGTGATCTGGGAACGAATAGACTCCCGCGTGGTGATCGACGAGCGGTGGGTCGAGGCTCTCGAGGGACTGGCCGAGTTCTCACACGTCGTGGTTCTCTTCTGGCTCGACAGGCCCCGAGATGTGGAGACACCCCTCAAGGTGCATCCTGAGGCAAAGGAAGACCTGCCCCCGGTCGGGCTCTTCGCCACGCGGACTCCACATCGACCCAATCCCATCGGGATGACAACCGTGCAATTACTGAGGGTGGAAGGGAATACCCTGCACGTGCGAGGCCTGGACGCCTTCGATGGGACGCCGGTCCTGGATATCAAGCCTTATCTCGTCCGCGGGGACTTGAAGCGGGAGGCGTCAGTGCCAGGTTGGCTGCACGACCTGTGGCAGAGGCATGACTCTGGCACGTGATCGGATCGACATATGCGTATCTGAACCGTCGGCATTGTACGGGGGTGCACGGAACGCGGTTCAGTCCTGGCCCTTCAACAGCTCTTCGGCTTTCTGGACGATCTCTTCCACGTCAGCCAGAGGTCCTTTGCCTTCGATGCCCGTAGCCAGAGTCCCCACCTTGGGCTCCACAAAGTAGTAGCCCAACTGGCTCAGCCTCTCTATGTTGGCCTGAACCACTGGATTCTCGTACATGTTGACGTTCATAGCCGGAGCTATGAGCACCGTGGCCTTGGTAGCCATGACGGCACAAGTCAGCAGGTTGTCTGCGATGCCGTGGGCGATCTTGCCGATGGTGTTGGCGGTGGCTGGTGCAATCAACACCAGATCCGCCCTCTCAGCCAGGGAGATGTGGTCGATCTGCCAGTCGGTGGAAGGCGCAAACATGTCAACGAGCACAGGGTTCCCCGTGAGACTGCGGAAAGTAAGCGGGTCCACGAGCTTGGTGCCAGCTTCTGTCATCACCACTATGACCTCAGCACCCTTGCTCTGGAGCCTCCTAGCCAGCGTAGGCGCTTTGTAGGCAGCAATGCTACCTGTGACCCCCAAAACCACCGTTTTGCCTCTCAGAGACATCCTGGACCTCCTGTGCAACGACGGGCTATGTTGCCTGCGCTTGCAGCCTCTGTGCCACGGCGTCGAGGAGCAGTCGAGCTATCTCTTCCTTCCCCTCGGCCACCGCCTCGACGTCCCCGGCCTGGTTCACAACGTAGCCCATGTGGCGCCCCTGCTCCACCTGCCGCAGGTCGTTCGCAAGGACCAGGTCCGCCCCGTTGGCTAGCAGAGAGCGAAAAGCCGCTTCGACAAGCTCTTCCTCGGACTTATCCACCTCCAGCTTGAAACTGACGAGCAAAGTGGACGGTTGTAGCTTCTTGATGACCTTGATCACTTTGGGTGTCCGCACCAGCTTGACCCACCATTCGTTCTGCCCGGATGGCGTCTTCTCCTCCAGGCAGGCTTCCGGGACATAATCCAACACCGCCATCGAGTGAACAACTGCGTCGAACTGCCCAGAGCTGAGCTCAGCATTCATAACCTCTGCTAGCTCGCCCACCGTCTCAATCTCGATCAGCCTCAACCGGCCTGCCGCATCAGCCCCCACGTGGTCGGGACTGGGAGTCAGGCTGCCCTTCCCAAATACGAAAGTGACGGCCGCACCCCTCGACAATGCCTCGGCTGCCAAGAGCACGCCCAGACGACCGGTGGACTTGTTGGTGAGGTAGCGAACTGCATCCAGCGGTCCCCTGGTAGGCCCAGAGGTAATCAGTAGGCGCTTGCCAGCGAGATCCTTCAATCGTTCCCCCAGAATCAAGCCACGTCGTATCTCACGTAGTCTGAACGGCAGGGGTGGCCCCAGGCCACGTGCAGTTCCCGCTCCGCCGGTCTGGCCGTGAGGGACCAGATGGTCCCGAATACGTCGTCGAAAGCCGTCCCCTGCTGCGGCGGGTTGTGGTTGCCGCGGCAGATCGGGGCTTCGTGGTCCCGGAGCAACCCCCTGACGGCCGCTTCATCAACTTGGCCTGCCATCCCTGAGCACCACTCGGTCGCCCTCTTGTACCGGGTCACAGAGCGCCTTTGTCTCCTTCTGCCGCCCTCGGACAGTTCAGCCTCGGGTGCCTCCCGGCCTGGGAGATGGTTGGTGGCCAGCAGGAACCCATTCTCGGCCTCCCGGAACGTAACCCCTCCGGGCACAGCCTCTGCCACGACGGCGTGACCAAGAGCATCGACGATCAGGTAGTTGAAAGCGCCCAGGTGGGGCACCGAAGCCACGAAGTCGCAGGCCTCCCGCACATCGCGACAGCTATCCAGCACAATGTCCACGATCAGGTGCCACGCCAGGCCAGGCCTGAGGCTCTGCCGTTGGGGCAAGACGGACAGGAACATCCCCAGTCCAGCCTCGTTGAGTCCATCGGGACTCCCAGCCCAGTGATGCGTGACGCGCAGGCTTCGATAGGCACCCTGAGGCCTCACCTTTCGCAACTCACGCCATTGTAGAGCGTAGTAGTACCAGTCGTAGTTGATTCCCACCAGCAGTGATCCGTCCGCTGTGCACGAGGGCAGGGCAGCCAGGTTCGTACAACCCATCTGGCCTGCGGAATCCCTCGCGTAGAAAAGAGCCTTGAAGTCGCTTCTCTCAAGCTTCCCCCCTTCGATCATGCCCTCCACCTTGTCGAGGAGGGAAGGGTATGTGTCGGCAATCACAGCTTCGCAGCGCAGGGCGAGCGTCACAGTCTCTTCATCAGCCTCTGGGACTTTGAGGCTTTCCAGGGCGGCACCCATCTGCAAACCAATCTCGTAGTAGCTGCCTTGAAGCAGCTTGACGCGGGGCGGCAGAGCCTGAGAGCTCAACTGTTGTTTGCCCTTAGCCCAGCCAACAAGGCAGGCACAACCTCCTGGACATCTCCGACGATGCCCACGTCAGCGAACTTGAAGATGGGAGCCTCAGGATCAGTGTTGATGGCTACGATGAACCTGGCATCCTTGATGCCTAGATAGTGCTGGAGGGCGCCGGAGATGCCGCAGGCTATGTACAGGTCGGGCGCAACCCGGGTGCCACCTGCTCCTCCTACCCAATACTCCTTTTCCACCCAGCCCTCGTCCAGAGCGCCTCGGGAGGCACCGACGGCTCCCCCTAGCTGACGGGCGAGCTCCTTCACTAGCTCGAAGCCCTCGGCGCCGACACCTCTCCCACCGGCAACCACAATCCTCGCCTGCTGCAGTGAGGGCCTGGGCAGTTCCTCGACATCTCCCACGAAACGCGCCCCCAGCGATTCCTCTCCCCACTCGGGCGCGACCTGCTCGATCTGTGCCAGCCGGGATTGATCCGGCGGATAAGGGTCGATGGCTCCAGGACAGACCGTGGCCATCTGGGGGTGCTGGTTCGTGCAGGTGCTGGTGATCATCAACTCCCCGGCGTACATCGGCCGCGTGCCCAGCAGCAGCCGCTTGGCCTGATCCACCTCCAGTTTCGTGCAATGGGATAGCAGACCCGCATCCAGTTGCTGGGCCAGTCGCGGCCCCAGATCCTCTCCCATATCTGTTGCCCCAAGAAGGACGATCTCGGGATTCCTGTCTTTGATGAGACCCCCCAGCAGTCCGGCGTACTCTTCGGTCCGGTACTCGGCCAGCCGATCATCCTCGATCACGTAGACCGTGTCCGCTCCACGCCACCCGAGCTGCTCGGCCAGCTCGCCAACTCCCTTCCCCAAGAGGACAGCCTCGACCCGGACCCCCAGCAGATCGGCCAGATCGCGCGCCGCTCCCAGCAACTCGTAGCTGACGGGTGAAATCCGGCCCTGCTGCACCTCCCCCACAGCCCACACGTGCATGGGTTCGGCTTCTTCCTCGATAGGCGTCAGCAGTTCGTCCCACATACGCTGCCCTCCTGCTTATGTCAACCGTCGCCTACTCAGGCGTCGCCTGGCCTGAGTGAATCTGCCTTACTAGGTCTCCTACCTCGACAACGCGCTCGACTACGAAATCGGCGCCGTCCCCCGGCTGGTCCAGCCCTACCAGCACGGTCGTCATCCCCAATTCGCGTCCGGGGCGCAGGTTCCGCAACCGATCATCAACCAGCAAGCACTCCTCGCCCCGCACCTGAAGCAATTCAAGCGCCTGACGATAGGCCCTCACGTCGGGCTTGGGGACGTATCCCACAGCCTTGATGTCAACGATGCGCTCGAAGTGCCTGTCTACTTGCAGGGCCCGCAAGACTCGCCAGGCGTGCGCAGCGGTGGCATTGGTGAAGATGATCTTCTCTGCTTCCAGCCCCTCCAACATCTGATGCAGCCGAGCGTCAGGCTGAAGCAGATCCTCTACAGGCAGATCGTGGACGAACTCGAAGTAGTCGCCCACGTCGATGTCATGGTGCAGGTATAGACCGCGGCCGGTCGTACCATACTGTTCGTAGTATCCTCTACGCATCCTGGCCACGTCCTCCGGGTCGATGCCCAGCCGCAAGGACATGTACTCATTGATACGGTGTCCGATGAGGTCCATGATCCCCGTTTCCGTGGGATACATGGTCTCGTCAAGGTCGAAAAGCACGTGCCGTATGGAGTTTCTAGTGGTCAAGACACACCTCTAATATCGTCACGCCTCCAAAGCCAGTCCTCGCTCGACCCGCCCGCCCTGTAGAGAGACATAGATGCCGGCGAGGATCAAGCAGCCCCCTGCCACCTTGAGCAGCGTTGGCGCCTCCCGCAAGATGAAGTAGGCCAGAATCGTGGAGCCCACAGGCTCGCCCAAAGTCGTAACACCGACCGCCGCCGCGGACAGGTGGCGCAGGGCCCAATTGAAGGACGAATGCCCGATGATCTGGGGACCCACGGCCAACAATACGAACATGGCGTACGTCTGCACGGAGTAGCCAGTCAGGGATTGCCGCGTCACCGTCGATAACAAGAGCGCCCCCACAGCCGCTATCGAGTACACCACAGTCACGTAGGCCAGCAGGGATACCTTTGGCCTCAGTCTTCTCCCGGCAATGAAATACCCTCCCGCCATCGCCGCACCCAGAAGAGCCAGGAGGTCTCCCCACAGCGCACTGCCCCCAAGGTCCAGGTCATTCCAGCCGATGATCGCTCCGCCCGCAATGGCCAGCAGGATGCCAGCAAACGTCAGCGGTGATAGCCTGTCCTGCAAGAATAGGTGAGACGCCACGCCCGCAAAGAGCGGGTTTGTGGCCACAAACACCACTGAGCTGGCCACCGTGGTGTGATCCAGCGAAGCTATCCAGAAGGCGAAGTGCAGCGTCAAAAAAGCCCCCGACACGACCGCCCAGAGGAGATCGCGTCGGCCCAGCGCTCTGAGCTCCTGACGGCAGCGGATCAGGCCCGCCGGTGCCACAATCAGAGAAGCCAGCGTTAGCCGGTAGGTAGCGGTAACGAGTGAGGGAGCCTCCGCCAGACGGATGAAAATGGCGGCGCAAGACACGGCCACCACGCCCATGAGCAAGACAGCGTAGAGCCTTGGACGATCCGACGCTCCCGTCACTGGTCAGAGATCCTTTTCTCCATGGACGATGTTCCCGTCGAACACCGTGGCCATCACGCGCGTCCGTAGTATGTCCTCTGGTTGTATCTCGAAGATGTCGTCGGACAGAACCACGACATCGGCCACCTTTCCCGGAGTAATCGATCCCCTGTCCGCCTCCGAGCCACAGGCGTAGGCGGCGCCCAGGGTATAAGTGTGCACGGCCTCTCCTACAGAGAGACACTGCTCAGGATGCCAACCGCCTTCCGGGTCACCGTCAGCCCGCTGTCTGGTCACCGCCGCGTGAATGCCCACCAAGGGGTCCATGGACTCCACAGGTGCATCGGAGCCAAAGGCCAAATGCGCCCCCGTATCTAGCAGAGCCCGCCAGGCGTAGGCCAGTTTCGACCGCTCGCCCCAGTACTTGTCGGCGATGTACATGTCCTGGGTAGCATGGATGGGCTGCATCGATGCGATTACGTCAAGTTCCTTGAAGCGTGGCACGTCCGCTGCGTCCAGCAACTGGGCATGCTCTACGCGATGGCGCAGACCCCTGCCTGAGCCGCTGCGGCGCTGTTTCTCGAAGGCATCGAGAACCCGCCGGTTTGCCTTGTCGCCGATGGCGTGCACAGAGCAGGCGAGGCCAGCCGCCCCTGCCCGCAGCACCGCGTCCTCCAGCTCCTGCTGCGCTATGGCCGCCACTCCCCTGTTATCAGGCTGGCCCAGGAATGGCTCAATCATCTCCGCCGTCTGGGAGCCAAGCGTCCCGTCGGAGAAGAGCTTCACGTTGCCCACGCGCAGATAGCTGTCACCAAAGCCACTTCTCAGCCCAACCTTGATGGCCTCGTCGAGGTTGGCTCTAGAAAGCAGCATGAACACCCGCACACCGAGGTCATCCCTGCCGATCATCTCTTGATAGTCGCTGAAAGATTGGTCATGTACCGATTGCCAGCTGCCGCAGTCATGGATGCCGGTGATCCCCAGTTCTTGCGCCTCCGCCACGGCGCTTCTCAGCGCGGCCTGGCGCTCTTTGGCGCCGGGGGAAGGGATAGCGTCGCAAACCAGATGCATGGCCTCTTCTTTGAGGATCCCAGTGGGCTGTCCTGTCTCTGAGTCTCTCTCGATCACCCCCCCTGGCGGCTCGGGTGTATCTTCGTCGACTCCGGCTCTACGCAGGGCCTCGGAATTCACCCAGATGACGTGTCCATCCTTCTTGGTCAGGACCACCGGGTGCTCTGGTGCCACTCCATCGAGTAGCTGTCTCCAGGCCACGCTGCCGGGGGGCCAAGTGCTGTCGCTCCAGCCCCAGCCGCGAATCCAGGCCCCTAGCTCAGCGCTTTGCACGTATTCCTGCACGCGCGCAAGAGTGCCCTCCAAGGTCAGTTGCTCCTCCAACGACAGGCTGGTGGCCTTCAAGGCGTAAGCCAGGAAATGCAGGTGGCAATCGGTGAAGGCCGGGAGCACCGCCCTGCCGTGCAGATCGACGACCTGCCACTGACCGTGAGTTGTCAACCCACGCAGTTCGTCATCCGCACCCACAGCGAGGATCCGGCTACCGCTCACAGCCACAGCCTGGGCACGCGGGAGAGGCCCGTCCATGGTGTAGACCTTACCGTTCAACAATAGCAGTCCGTCAAACATACGAATTCTCCTTGGCCCGGTAGAGACGCTTCGTTCCTTGACCAACACGATCAGCGAGGGTGCTCGTCAATTGCAGGTCAATCATGTGCGCTTCAGTGCCCTATGACTCGATCAACCCTCTGGCCTTCAGTTCCTGGAGCAGCTCTCTCGCCGCCTGCTCCGGCTCGCTCCTGAGAACCCTGCCCCGCTCCCGCTCGGGAGCAGCATAGCTGTTCCTCACATCGGTACGAGTGCTTTCCGCGATCGCCTCAGGGGTCATACCCAGGTCCTTGACCCCCCAGACGCTGACCACCCTCTCCTCGTACGCAGCAATCGATCCCGGCAAGCTCGGGTGGCGGGGTTTGTTCGCCCCTTCGTCCACCGAGACGACGGCGGGAAGGGGAGCCTCCCACATCGCGTATCCCGAGGAGACTCTTCGCCTGGCGGCCACTTTGCCATCGCCAACCTGGAGCCGGCTGGCTCTCAGGATCTGGGGTACGCCCAGGTACTGCGCCAGCCGTGGGGCGAACTCACCTGTGCCATCCCCTGTGGCTCTGTAGCCAGTGAGGATCAAGTCATAGTCGCCAATCTCGTTGATCGCCTCTCCTACGATCATCACCGCTGCCGAGGCATCCGCAGAGGAGAAGGCCTCGTCAGCAAGAAGCACCGCCTCGTCCACGCCCATCGCCAGGGCCTCTCGGAGCATATCCTCGGCTTCAGCAGGTCCCATGGTCACAGCCACAACGTGCGCGCCCGCCTCTTCCTTGAGCGTCAACGCCTCCTCGAGCGGGTACCTGTCCGCCGGATTCATGATCAGCGCCGCTTCCCGGGTATCCAGAATACCTCGTGAGCGGCTCACGCGCACCGTCGCGGGATCGTAGACCTGCTTGATGGGCACGATCACCTTCATATGTGTCCCTCCTCTTAGGGCTCGACGCGCACTCCCAGTCTGCGGAAGGCCTCCATGGCGATGACGACACGCTGTATCTCGTTGGTCCCTTCGAAGATCTCGGTGATCCGCGCATCGCGATACATCTGCTCCATCGGATAGTCCCTCATGTAGCCCAGCGCGCCGTGAATCTGTACCCCCTTGTCCACTGCGCGGGCAAGGACCTCCGATCCAAAGAGCTTGCAGATCCCGCCCAACTGTCGGTATGGGCGGCGGGAATCAGCGAGCCAAGCGACGCGATAGACCAGCGAGCGCAGCGCCTCTATCTCCGTGATGATGTCAGCGATCATGAACTGGATAGCCTGCTTCTGGGCGATGGGGACGCCAAACTGCTGGCGATACTTGGAGTACTCAAGGCAGGCATTGAGCACCTCCTGCGCACCGCCCAGGCAGCCCGCGCCCAGGCCGTGACGCCCGTGATCGAGGGTACGCATGGCGGTGAGAAAACCCATGCCCACCTGTCCAATGACGTTCTCTGCGGGAACCCGGCACCCGTCGAACACCAGCTCCGCCGTTGACGAGCCGACAATGCCCATCTTCTCATCGATGGTGCCTAGAGAAAACCCGGGGAACCCCTTCTCCACCACGAAGGCTGTATGCCCACCTCGGTAGCCCAGCGCTTTGTCGGTCACGGCAAACACGCTAAAGATCTCTGCGTCCCCCCCATTGGTGATCCAGATCTTAGAGCCATCCAGGATGTAGCTGTCGCCCTCTCTCACTGCCGAAAGAGTGATCGAAGCAGCATCCGATCCAGCGTTGGGCTCCGTCAAGGCATAGGCAGCGATCTGCTCCCCCCGGCAGAGGGGCGGGAGGTACTTCTGCTTCAGCCCATCGCTGCCGTCGAGGTGTATAGCCGTGGCCCCGATACTCGTGTGTGCCCCCACCAGCACGGCCACCGAGGGATTGCCCTGCATCAGCTCTTCCATGAGGATGCAGTACCCGATCTCTCCAGCGCCGGCGCCGCCGTATTCCGTTGGGAAGGGCACGCCGAAAAAACCCAGCTCCGCCATCTCCTGGCGTAGATCGACCGGTATGGCATGGGTCTCTTCTATCTCTGCGGTCCTGGGCGCAATCACCTGCTGTGCGTAGTCGCGCACAGTGCGCCGAAGCAACTCATGCTTCTTCTCGAAAGTGAAATCCATGCTTCCCCTCCCGCACGCCAAGCTACAGGGCGTTGGACGTCAGCTAGGCGACCGCGAACCTCGCCATCCGCTCGAGCTTCCCATCCAGGTAGATCTCCAGGCGGTAGCCGCCTCCCGGCCATGCATTGGGACTCGTCAGCTCGAACCCCACGCAGCCAAAACCGCCCGTCTGGACCTCATAGTTGATCTCCTCTATGAAGTCCCCTCCGAAGTACCACCGACTGGTAACAGTCGAACCCTGTCGTAGATTCGATACCTTCACTGAGCAGTAGAAGGCACCGTTGGGAGAGAACGTCGTGACGTCGTCAACGGGGCAGTAGTCGGCGTCCAGCGCGGTGGTCAGGACGATGTCGTCGATGGAAGCAGCTCCGCCTAGCACGTCACAGGCGGAGGTCAATAGCAGGAGGGCCAGGACACAGACCGATCGCAGGCCCACCCTCAGCATCACCAAGAGCCTCCCTTCCCGCCCCTCTCAGGGCAGTGTAAGGATACCACCGTTTTCCAGCGGCGTCAAGGCCACAACCAAATGCTGCAACGGGAGGCCCCAATGTACGCTAGAGACGGGTTCGACCCCCGGATCGCGGTTTCTCAGCAGACCGCAGTGTAGTGAAGACAGGTGTGACGGCGGCTCTCGGCCCGGTTGTGCACACCGAGCGGAGACATTTGCCGGGCCCGGTGAGCGCGTGTTATAATCGTCTTGCTGTGCACCGCACTGTGTCCGTTGCGGTTGAGTTTCCACTCAGGTTCCTCATCCCCAATCGGCTCCCGAGCAGAGGTCGAGGGTGGGGCAAGCGAGACTATGGAGTGAGCGAAACGAGTTGGAGAAAGCACCTCACTGACTACAACGAGGGCCTGGGCTTAGTCTACGAGCGTTTGGTACTCAACGACTATCTCAGACGCTTGATGGACACCTACAAGATCCAGACGGTCCTGGAAGCGCCATTGTTCGGCATGGCTGGCGTCTCCGGCATCAACAGTGTGCACCTGGCGCAGCAAGGATGTGAGGTCACCCTCGTAGACGTCAACGCGGAACGTTTGGAGGGCATTGAGCGCATCTGGGAGGAGCTGAACCTGCCCTGCAGCTTTGTCCTGAACGGCGACCTGACGCGGCTGCCTTTCCCTGACCAGACCTTCGACCTGGCATGGGAATGGGCTGGCCTCTGGTATCTGCCGGATCCGGGAGCTCTCCTGAAGGAACTGGTGCGCGTGTCCAGGCGTCTGGTCTTCGTCGCCATGCCCAACAGACTGCAGATAGGGTACTGGATGCGCAAGCTGCTGGTAGACAGGGAGTTCTTCGACACCGTGGACGAGCGGTGGGTCAACATGGGTCTCATCAAGCGCACCCTTCGCCAGGCCGAAGCAGGCCTCGTTGAGGAGGGGGTGCTGGACGTGCCCCCCTGGCCCGACACAGTCATGCCGGCCGCGGAGTTGCTTCGCCGCCTCGGCATCAACTCGAAGAAGCTGGAAGGACGATTCAGCGGGGATGACTGGCAGTGGAGTACGATGGACTACTACCTGGGGAAGAGGCCTGAGCTGGAGCAGATCATCCATCGCTATGCTTTCCTGGAGAGGTTGCCCCTACCATGGCGCCTGAAGGTCCTGTGGGCTCACCACCGTTACGTACTGGCCAGCAAGAGGTAGTCCACCTATGAAGATCCTAGTCACGGGGGGAGCTGGCTTCATCGGTAGCCATCTCGTGGATGCGCTTCTGGCTCGGGGGGACGAGGTAGTCTGCGTTGACAACTTCAACGACTACTACAGCCCGGAGCGCAAGCGCAAGAACCTGGAGAACGCCGCAACCTGGCCCTCTTTCCATCTCTACGAAGCCGATGTCCGCGACTTCCACGCCATGGAGCGCCTGTTCGCCGACGAAGACCCACAGAAGGTGATCCACCTGGCGGCGATGGCGGGGGTGCGTAACTCCGTCAAAGAGCCTCTCCTCTACGAGGAGGTCAACGTCAGGGGTACGCTCAATCTTCTAGAGGTGGGTTCTCGACATGGGGTGGCCAACTTCGTGCTCGCTTCGACTTCCTCCGTCTACGGTGCTAGCAAGGAGATACCCTTTCGAGAGGACAATGCCGCCGCGCTCCCTCTGGCTCCCTACCCGGCCACAAAGAGGGCCTGTGAGTTGTTGGCTCACGTGTATCACAATCTTCGCGGCCTATCCTGCACCGCCCTACGGTTCTTCACAGCTTATGGTCCGCGCGGGAGGCCGGACATGACGCCGTATCTCTTCACCAGAGCCATCTCTGAGGGCAACGAGATAACTCTCTTCGACGAAGGACGCCCGCAACGCGACTTCACCTACATCGGAGACATCGTTGATGGAGTCCTTGCCGCTGCTGATGCCGACCTCGACTATGAGATCATCAATCTGGGCAACTCCAGGCCGGTGATGATGAGGGACTTCGTCAAAATCATCGAGGGCCTTCTGGGCCAGAAAGCGAAGATCGTGTCTGCGCCTCTTCCGCCCAGCGAACCTCCGCTGACCTACGCCCACATCTCCAAAGCCCGCCGCCTGTTGGGATACGACCCGAGCACCAGTATCCACGAGGGCATGGGCGAGTTCATTCGCTGGTACCGGCAGGAGGCCAGTTGAGGTGCTGAGGCTGCTCCCTCGCCTTCCAGGCTACATGGGCTTCCGCCGCTTGGGGGCTCCTAGGTTGCTTCCCTTCAACCTGGTGATCAGTGTCACCTACAGGTGCAACTCGCGCTGTAAGACCTGCAATGTGTGGCAGCGCTCTGCCCAAGAACTGACCACCGACGAGTGGCGACAGGTGTTCGCCAATCTCGGCCACACGCCCTACTACCTCACCTTCAGCGGCGGCGAACCCTTCCTTCGGGATGACATAGCCCAGATCGTGGCTTCTGCCATCGCCTTATGTCAACCTGCTATCATTACCATCCCTACCAATGGTCTCCTGACTCGAGTCATCCCGGCCAGGGTTAGCGAGATACTGGAGCACGCAGGAAAGGTGCAGATCGGCATCAACCTCTCACTGGACGCGATTGGAGAACAACACGACGCCATCAGGGGTGTGAAGGGCAACTACGAGAAGGCGCTGGAGACCTATCGCCGCCTCAGAGAGCTTGCCCATCCTAACCTCACACTCAGTATCCACACAGTAGTCTCCCGTTTCAACGTGGGCAACATTGAAGAGATCTACACAGCGTTGGCGAGGCTGGAGCCTGACTCCTACATCAGCGAGGTGGCAGAGCAGCGGGTTGAGTTGCAGACGATGGACTCGGAGATCACACCCTCACCCGACGAGTACGCCCGGGTCGCGGACTTCCTCGCCGTCCAGGCCAGGAATAGCAGCCACACCGGCCTGGCCAAGCTAACCCAGGCCTTCAGGGCGCAGTACTACGGCCTGGCCAAGCGGATCCTCTTCGAGGAGAGGCAGGTCATACCCTGCTATGCAGGCTTCTCTTCCGGCCACATCTCTCCCGACGGTGATGTCTGGGCTTGCTGCACCCGCGCGGAGTCGCTGGGCAACCTTAGAGACACGGGCTACGACTTGGCGCCCATCTGGTTCGGCGATCGTGCAGAGTCCGTACGTCGGAGCATAGCGGCAGGCGAGTGTTTCTGTCCCATGGCCAACGTCTCCTACTCCAACATGCTCTTGCACCCGCCAACCCTACTTCGTGTGGCGCGCCAGGTACTGTTACCTTAGAAACCCGAGGACAGGCAGAGGTGCCGATGCTCCACAAAGCCCGCCAACTCTACGAGGAACACAGTAGCTTCGTTCTGTTTGCCGTGCTCTTCCTGGCCTTCCGGATCGTGGTCCTGCTTCTCTACCGGCCGGGCGGCTTCTTCGCCGACTACTCCGACTACAACACCAGCTATCTTCCCTTCGCCCAGTGGTCCGACAAGGGACTGTACCCCTTCGTGGACTACTGGCTGGAATGGCCACCACTCTTCTCGTGGTTGGTGGTTGGTGTCTACCGTCTGAGCCTGCTTATACCGTCCTGGACCGATCCAAGGCTGTGGTACAACACCCTTTTGGGCCTGTCTTTGCTGCCTTTCGAGGTGGGGAACTTCGTGCTCGTTTACCTGACGGGTCTGGAGCTGTACGACAGGGCCAAGGCCCTGAAGTGCGCGTTGATCTACGCCTGTCTCTTCACCCCGCTCTATACCTGGAGCGGCTGGAACGACTGTATGTCGCTCTTCTTCCTGCTTCTGGGCCTCTATCTTTGCCTGAGAGGCAGAGCCGTCTTTGCGGGGATCATGGTCGGACTGGGCTTCTGGGTCAAGGTCATCCCCATCCTCGTGGTTCCCGTGGGCCTCAGGGTCCTGGATGGCCTGCGCCGTAAGGCCTCCTTTGTGACGGCTACCTGCGTCACGTTGCTCGCGATAGCCCTGCCCTTTCTCTTCGCCAATCCTGGCTTCCTCTGGGCGTTCTTCGCCAACCTGCTAGGTCGCTCCTCGTGGGAGACGGTGTGGGCTCTTCTGGACGGATACTACTCCTATGGCGTGGTCACCGCTGACCGCCTCAGTATCCCCACCGATCACAGTACGCACGCTTCATCGCTGCCCTGGCCCATCATCACGGCGGGCTTCGTTCTGCTTCTGGTCTGGTTGTACTCTCGCCGACTGGACTACCGTTCCAAGCTCAAGGTAGTCGCCCTAACCGCACTAACCGTGAACATCTTCACCCTCTACAGCAAGGGCTACAGCCCTCAGTTTTTCGTGCAACTGATACCCTTCGCCATACTTCTGTTACCCAATCTCAGGGGCGTTTTCTACATCATCCTGGTGGAGTGTATCAACTTCCTCGAGGCCACCGTCTACTTCATCGTGTTGCCAGACCAGCACTGGCTCCTCGCAGCGACCATCCTGCTCAGGACACTGCTCCTGGTGACGCTGAGTGTGGAGTACGGAGTTGTCCTCTTCGATGTTAGTTCGCCGCGCCTGCGGCAATTCCAGCGCCGCGCTTCGGTGGCGCTACTGGTCTACGTCGCTGTGGTCTTGTGCGTCATGCTCTACCCGCTCGGGCAGGCCTATGCGTCCGTACGGTACGAGGCCGAGGAGTATCGTCCCGTGATCGAGGTCATCAGGGCCCGACCCACGTCCGGTCTGGGGGGCCTGATTCTGACCGACCAGCAGGTCTACCAGCGCTTGTATCCGTTCCTGTGGCGATCCGTCGCGCTCTACCTGTCACCCGATGGGGAGCGTTTGTCCGACATCAGTTCAAGCCACGACGAACTCTGGCTGTTCACCACCCATCCTGGGTCCAGTGACGCCTGGAACTGGCTAGCCGAGAACGCAGAGCAAACAGAGACCTATGAGTTCCCCGGTGGAAAGCTGCTCAGGTATGATGTCCCCTAGGAGAGGTGATAGGACCGTAGCTGCCGCCCTCTTCCTGTTCCTCCTGTCAGTCTACCTCCTGAGCTACAGCGGCGCTCTCCACTCCAGCGACGGGCAGGCTATGTTCTCCGTAGCGGAAAGCCTCGTCAGGCGCGGCCACTGCGACATCAATCAGATTCGCTGGATGGGCCTGCAACAGGGGACCTATGGGCCAGATGGGGACCTCTATTGCCGCAAGGGGTTGGGCACATCGCTCCTCGCCATCTCCTTGACCTGGATGGGGCTGCTGGTGCCCCTGTGGGGGGTCGTGCAGACCACGATGCTCCTCAACCCGTTGATCACCGCCCTCACCGGGACGTTGGTCTTCCTCTACGTACGACGCTTGGGGTACGGGCGGTCCACTGCTGTCGTCACCGCACTGGTCTTTGGGCTGGGGACCATGGCCTGGCCCTACACCAAGTACTTCTTCAGCGAGCCCCTCAGCGGACTGTGCCTTTTGGCCGCGGCTTACTTCCTTCTCCCCGGAGCGTCCGGGCGACCCAGCAACAGGTCTCTCCCCCGGATCGCGCTCTGCGGCTTTTTCCTGGGGCTGGCGGTAGCGACGCGATTCGCTAACGCCGCTCTCGTGCCCATCTATCTGATTGCACTGCTGGGGTACCACCTGCGCGCCCAGGGGATCTCCCGTCGGTCATTTGCGCTGTCACGGCTTCTGTCAGCAAGGGTACTCCAGAGACTTCTGGCCTTCGGAGTCCCTCTTCTCGTTTGGGCAGTCATCATCTGCACCTACAACTACGTACGCTTTGCCAGCCTCTTCACAACAGGCTATCTGCCGGAGGAATCCTTCTCCGCCCCCTGGCTGACTGGCATCCTGGGGCTGCTGCTCAGCCCCGGCCGGGGCATTCTGTTCTTCTGCCCCGTCTTGGCGGCGTGTTTGCTGGCTGCACCGCCATTCCTCCGCCGCGACAGACTCGAAGCCGTGCTCGTGTTCCTCGTCTCCGCCTGCTACGTGTTGCTCTACGGCAAGTGGTTCATGTGGCATGGGGGCTACGCCTGGGGTCCCAGGTTTCTCGTGCCTATCATACCACTGCTGTGTCTCACCCTGGCGCCGCTCATCGACGGTTGGAGGGGATGGGCGCGACGTGTCTTTCGGGCCTTGTTTGGCCTGAGCGCGGGCATCCAGTTGCTTGGCTCCAGCGTCCACTTTTCCCTGCATCAGGAGGCGTTGCTGGAGACGGGTATTCCCCTGTTTGACCCAGTCACCTTCTTTGACCCCCGATACTCGCAGCTCTGGGGCACGCTGTCTCTCGTGAAGCCCGGGAACCTGGACTTCGCGTGGATCCAGAGTGAGCCTGCGGTACGTGTGGACGTGCTGGCTGTGGCCACTGGCGTGCTGCTGGTCGCTCTATGTGCATTTGGCCTGGTGGTCGCGTTGCGGCAAGCCGTCTCGAGCAAGCAGCGACAGGCACTGGTACTCGTGGTGCTGCCCTTGCTCGTGGCGGCCGGAACCGTCCTCTCGCTGGCCTGGTACAAAGACAACAGCCATGGCGACTACGTCCACATGCTGGACTTCCTGGAGTTGAATTCCCAGGCCGGCGATGCCATCATCCAGAACTCTCCCACGGAGACCGCGCTCTTCCAGAATCAGTATAAGGGATGCCTGCCGGCGTACGGCACGTTCGAGGGAGAGCAACCTCTCTCTCCAGAGACGACCGCACTCCTGGACAGGCTGGCGAGCACTCATACCCGTTTCTGGCTCATCCCGGAGGGCCTTCCTCCTCAACTCAGCTCTCTCGACCGCTGGTTCACCCATGAGGGCTGGTCGCCGAGTCACTACAGCTTCGGAGGCGAACGACTAACGCTTTACTCCAGGCCCTAGCCGCACAGAGCGGTGCAGACCCATCATCGGCAAGTCTCCCTCGCGGTAGTGAGAGCTACCGACCGCCGCAGCGCTCTCCTCGGGCCTTGCTACCCGCCCGACCAGTCGTTGCTGCGCCCCCCGGCCTATGATAAGATTGGCTCCGAGCAATCACCAGGCAGGAGGCCCCCGTTGGCGCATCTCGAGCGGAAGAGAGCCCTGACTCAACTTCTCCTCATCGCCCTCTACATCATTCTCACCCTGGTGCTCACCTACCCCTTGGTGAGTCACTTCAGCACCCACGTCTTGGGGACCGACATCTGGGCCTTCGATGAGTACACCTTCATCTGGAACATGTGGTGGTTCAAGCACTCCCTTCTTGACCTCCAGTCGAACCCCTTGTTCTCCGACTACATCTTCTATCCACTGGGCATCAGCCTAGTGCTCTACACCTACAACCTGTTCAACGGCTTGGTGTCGCTCCCGTTGCAGCCCTGGCTCGGGCTTCCTGCCATCGCCAACCTGATCAACGTCCTCTCCCTCGCCTTCTCCGGGTACGGCACATACCTCCTGCTCCGGTACTTGCTGCGGGTTGACGAGCGGCAGGCGGCCCGGGTGCTGCCCCTCGAATGTGCGGCCTTCATGGGTGGGCTGGTCTACGCCTTCTCCTCGTACCACTTCGTCTACGCCGCTCTGGGGCACAACGAATTGGTGACCACTCAATGGCTGCCCCTCTACGTTCTCTTCCTGACCAAGAGCCTCCATGAGAGACGGTGGCGCAACGCAGTCCTAGCGGGGGTGTTCGCCAGCCTGGCCATGCTCTGCGACATGGTCTTCGCGGTCTTCCTGGCCTTCATGACCTTGGTCGTCTTCGGCTTTGCTGGTCGCCGCCGCGTGTCCAGCCTCGCCTTTGCCAAGCGTTTCGGCCTGATACTGCTGACTTGCCTAGCCACTTACTCCCCAGTTGCGTTTCCCATCCTCCGAGAGTTCTTGGGCGGCGAGTACGTGATGCAAGGTTGGGGCGACTCTGACAAGCTACTGGTGGACCTCTTTGGCTTCACCACGCCCACCGCGCTGCATCCGCTGTTCGGCACCGACTGGACCCAGGAACTCACCGCCGTCCGGGAGGGAACGGCCCGTTTCGTGGACGTGAACACAGTCTTCGTGGGTTGGGCGGTGATTCTGCTGGCTCTCTTCGCGGCCTTCAGGTACCGGAAGCGCGTCAGGGCCTGGGTAGTTGGGGCCTTGGTGTCAGGAGTCCTGGCTATGGGGCCGCTGCTGCACGTCAACGGGCGCTCCGTCTTCGACCTCGATGGGCTACAAGTGAACGTACCTCTGCCCTTCATAATCCTGCACTACATCCCCTTCGTCAACGCCAATCGCGTGCCCCACCGGTTCAGCGCCGTACTCATGCTGTGCCTGGCCGTACTGGTGGGCTTTGCGGTTTACGCGATCCTCCTCCGTCTGAGAGGCAGAACCGTGGTTCTGGTCGTCTCGGCTGTCCTATCGGCCCTGGTGCTCTTCGAGCACCTATCTGTGCCCATGCCCCTCACGGACGCCAGGGTGCCAGACTGGTACTACGAACTGGCGCAGGAACCCGGCGACTTCGCGATTCTGGAGTTTCCCCTGGGCTGGCGCAACAGCTTCGGGGTCTTCGGAGTGGAAAGGACCCAGACGGAATACTACCAGACCATCCACCACAAGAGACTGCCCTCGGGCAACATCTCGCGCAACCCACCGTTCAACTTCGAGTACTTCCAGCGTATTCCTGTCTTCGATTCCATTGCCCGAGTGGAGTTGTACGAGCAACTGGATCCTTCCCGAGTGGAACAGGATCGCCTCCTGGTAGACGATCTGATCTATTTCTTCGACATCCGCTACCTCGTCTTCCAGCCCATCGTGCCCAACCGTCCGCCTTACTCGGACACACGTCCCCAGGTGGAGGAGTACGCAGAGCAGGTGTTCCCGGTGGAGATGATCTACCAGGACGAGGATGGCCTCACCGTGTACAAGGTTCGGCAACCCGAGGCCCGTACCGAGGTCAACATCGACTTCGGCACGGAGGGAGCCCGGCTCTACCAGGGTGAGGGATGGAGCCGCGAGGAGGTTTTAGGTAACGCTTCCGCCAACTGGTCGGAGTCAACACGTGCCCGCGTCTTCGTTCCACTACGCGAGTTGGAAAACTACGAGATGAGCTTCCGCGCCCTGGCCTTCTCCTACGAGGGCGCTCCAGAGCAGACTCTGGAGGTGATGGTCAACGGCCACAGGTTGCCGGAGCGCTTCTCCATCGGCCCTTCCTGGGAGACCTACACCCTGACGGTCCGGGGCGACTATCTGAACAGCGGCCTCAACGAGGTGATTCTGGACTTCGCCTACGCTGCATCTCCGAGGGATGTCCTGCCTGGCAACTTCGACGTCGGGAGCACCGGGGTCACCTCGCCTGTGGAGATCACCGTCAACAGCGCGGGTCTCCAGGCCGGTGACTTCGCCTATATCACTGTGGACGGAGAGGACGCATCCACCCACCGGCGCGGCTACAATGTGGCTGTCATAGACGCGGAGGCGGGAGTCGTAGTGCAGACGGCGGGTTTCGACACCTTTGCCAACGAGTTCGAGTCCCAGGATCTGGCGGATTTCATCGCTGAGATACCCGACGGGTACATAGTGGCCGTGGCGGTCAAGGAGGACGGTGCCGCCCACCTCACCGAGGCGGCGGTCGAAGCCCTGCGCTCTCTGGGAGCCCAGACAGACATCCGCGACACCGAGTACCTGTCTCACTCCATCATCGGACTCAAAGGGGCGGATGATGGTTCGGCGCTGGAGGCTGCTGGCGAGGGCAACTCATATCTGCACGTGGGAATGAACCCTGACCAGCGCAGCTTGTCCGTCGCAATTGATTACGTCAACGTCGAGCTCCGATGATCCTTCCTCGACGCCTCTCCACCCGTGCCGACGCTGCTATGGGCGTGTTGTTGGGCTTGGGCAGCCTTGCCCTTTATGTCAAGACGGTTGCACCCACCCTGCTGCTGGCGGACGCGGCCGAGTTCCAGCTCTCCTCCTACACCCTGGGCATCGCCCATCCCACAGGGTATCCTCTATACACGATCCTAGGCTGCTTGTGGTCACACCTGGCGCCCCTGGGCGACGCCGCCTACCGTGTCAATCTCTTGTCTGCGCTTTTCTCCGCTTCGTCTGTCGGGCTTCTTTACGTACTCCTGCTGAGGGTGGTGCGTCGTGCCTTGCCAACCTCTCGTGACACCGGCCTTCGCGCCGTGGTCTTCCTCGCCACATTCACCCTGGCCGTATCCCATACCTTCTGGTCTCAGGCCCTGAGAGCCGAGGTCTACGCTCTCAACAGCCTCTTCGTGGTGGCCACTTTGTACCTCTTGCTGTGTTGGGCTGATTCCAGATCGCCGCGCACCCTCCAGGCGGCGGCATTGGTCTACGGCTTGAGCCTCACCCATCACGTGACCATGATCCTCTTTCTGCCTGCCTGCTTGGTCTTCGTGTGGCTGACCGACCGCTCCATGTTGCGCAGTCCGAAACTGGTGGGGACGCTGCTTCTGCTCATTGCCCTCCCGCAAGTGCTCTACCTGTACATCCCCTGGCGGGCGCCCGCCACCCCCTATCTGTACCTCCATCTGGCGCCTGGACGCACCCTGGAGCTGTACGAGAGTAGCCTGCGCGGTTTCGTGAGCTTCCTGACGGCAGAGATGTTCAGGGGGGAGCTGGGCTACCAGTCGCCCATCCTGGAGCGTTTAGCCATGGCCGCCACGCAGCTCCTGCGGCAGTTCGGTGTCGTCGGGGTGGCCCTCGGTCTGCTGGGGGCCATCAGACTGGCTCTACCGTGGAGTGGTCTGGCCTCGCGCCGGGCCCTGATCCTGCTGGGTCTGTCCTACACTGCCGTGGTGGTGTTCACCCTCTTCTACCACATCGGCGATATCCAGGTACTCTATACGCCCTCGTACATTGTCTTCGCTCTGTGGATCGGGCTGGGTATGGCCTGGCTCCTGGATGCTGTTCGCAGTGTAAGCTTCGGCGCATCCTCCCTCCCAGGCAAGGCTATCTCCTGGGGTCTGATCACACTGTTCGCTCTTCTGCCTCTCGGCTCCCTGTGGAACAACTACTTCAGGGTGGACAAGAGCGGTGACTACGCCGCGCGGCAGTGGGCGGAGGAGGTACTATCGCAGCCCATCCCCGAGGGAGCGATTCTCGTCTCCAACGACCGCAACGAGATCACTCCCCTGCTCTATCTGCAATACGTGGAAGGCCAGAGGCCTGACCTGCTGACCATGTTTCCCCTCATGCTCCCGGGCGACGAGCACTCCAACGTGGTGCGAGTCATAGACGGTGTCCTGGACGTGGAGCGCCCTCTGGTGCTGGTGAAGGCCATGCCGGGTCTGGAGATCAAGTACCAGATGGAACCGGTGGGAGGACTGGTCCAGATCACCGGCCCGTCCATCACCGGAGTCCCCGAGTATCCCGCCAACCTCGCCCTGGGCGATAGCCTGACTCTACTGGGCTACGACCTGGACCCAGACGAGCCGTCACGAAGCGGGGAACTACAGGTCAGCCTGCATTGGCGCGTCGAGGATCATCTCTCTGAGGACTACCACAGCTACGTGCATCTGCTGGACGAGCGAGGGCAGGCAATAGCCCAGAGCGATCACCGCCCTGGGCAGGAATACTACCCCTCGAGCCTCTGGCAGCCCGGGGAGACCGTGCTGGATGTCCACGTCCTGTCGATCCCTGTGGAGGGAGATCTCCACCAGGTCACCGTCGTGGCTGGTGTCTACGAGTACCCTTCGCTGGTGCCGCTGGGGAGCGCCCTCACTCTAGGGCAGTTGTCAATCGCACGCTAGCCCCGTCAGGTCAGGCCACTCCACCACCAGCCTGGTCCCAGATCCAAATGACCATCACGGCCTGTACCTCTTCACGGCCAGAGGGACGAAGAACGGATCCATGTGGTATTCGTCCGCGCCGATGTCGAGCAGCGTTCCTGTACGCCTGTCCCCATCGTAGTCGAAGTACAATCCGTCAACGCCTGTCCCCGCGTCGATGCAGCGCGAATCGGCGGCCAGGTGATAGTCCCCATTCCCTGGGTCCACGAACTCCGGATTGACGCTGATGCCGCCAGTACCAGGCGATACGTTGTCGTACTGGATGGTGTTGCCCCACACGTCATTGTGGCTCAATGTCACTGAAGACAGGTCCTCCATCTTGATGCCAATGGCATGACTGACCACGATGTTGTTTCTGTCAGCTCCAATGTCCCACTTCCACCTGAGTCAATCTGTATCCCAGCACCGGAGCCTGCGAAATCGCCGACGATGGTGTTGTTGGCGATCTCCACACCGGTATCGTTAGCACAGATCGAGGCCCCCTCTTGGTCGGCACTGTTCCCCAAGAAGTAGTTGTTGGCGATCCTTCCCCCGCTGAACCCCGAACCAAGGAACAGGCCCCCACCATTGCTCGAAGCATAGTTGTCCGAGATCAGCACCCCTTCCAGGTCCACGTCGCCGTACATATACACGCCACCGCCAGCCTTAGCCTCGTTGTATGCTATCAGGTTGTCGGTCCCTTGGAAGGTGACCTGGGACTGAGGGTCGAGATACAGACCAGCCCCATACAGAGTGGAATCCGATGGGTTGGTGTTGCTCATCACACGAGTACTCTCGATCACAGCAATGGCTGGCTCAAGCGGCTCGGATTGCAGCGCCAACCCGCCTCCAAAGCATATCTCGGAAACGCCTGGGTAGCTCGTGTTGTACGTGATGTCGCACTCCGTCAGGGTGATCGTGCCCTTGTTCACGTACACCCCACCGCCGTACGCCCACCCGGCAGAACTGGACCCCGTCGGACTGATCACATTGCCTGTCACCACCACGTTGTTGAGCGTGGGAGATGCGCTCGACACGTACACCCCGCCGCCCTTCTGGCTCTGCCCGTTGGTCAAAGTGAGGCTCTCCAGCCTAGCTGTGCTCCCGCCGGTGATCTCCACCACGTGGTCCGTAGCACCGCCGTCGATGACTGTGTACTGGGGGTCTGTGTACGTTCGAGAACCGCACTCCTTGGACCACCCTCCTTGCAGGGTGATGCCCTCGGTGATGTCGAGGTTCTCGTACGATGTTCCGTAGACGATCCGTACCGTATCCTCGTCGCCCGCCGCGTTGATGGCCGCCTGAATCGTTGTGTAGGTCACGGTGGGCGCGCACAGGGTGGCTGCGCCTGCGGGAGTAGCCGTGCCGATCATCGCCAACCACCAACCCGCGGCGGCGAACAAGCCCATGGCCATGGTGACGGTCCCAAGCAGCAGTGCTCTCCTCATCGATTCGTCTCCCTTCGTCGTAGAATGGCAGCCAACGCCTCGCTGCTACTAGAGGCAGCGCAGCCACGCGGCGGCGGCACAGTGGGCAGAGTAAAGCAGCCACGAGACGGGGGCGCAAACTGGCGCGGTGAGCCGGTGTGGTCTGAGATCTCGGGGATTTCGGTAGGGCCGGGTCGAGCTAGGACGAGATTGCCGGTCGGGGGATGGCTATGTCGAGAGGATGGACCGAATTAGCTGGACCAAGGCAATCGAGGGCGCGAGTGGCCCTCGAGGCGAGGTGGAAAGGCCGAGCTTGACGAGACAAGAGCTGAACGGTCACCAGGCGAGGACGTGTAGCTGACTCCCAACTGGCTCACCCACGCGCTCGGGAGGACCGCTCTCGTACGAACCTCTAGAAACTCAGAGCGACCGTGTTCGATGTCGGCGTGCTGGCGTTCTCCAGGGACCCCTTCCTCCTGGGGCTACATCACGAGCCCCAGCAGTCTCAGCGTGCTCCTGAGACCATCAGCCGTCGTCGTCTCCTGGCACGCCTGTTGCACGTCCTCGTAGGCCTGCCTCTCTTCGCCAACCGCCTCCGCTCGTCGATCCACCACCCACTTGATGGCCGCACCTTCTGCAATCGAGGCCAGTGCCGTCAGCGCCGCCGCCAACCACTGTTCCCGCAGGAACAACACGATGGCAACCACCAGGAAAGCCACAACTGCGGCCCCGAAGACCCAGATGAGAATCGTCCACAGGTTCAGCCACAGGGCGGCATTGCGGTGTCTTTGCAGGGCCAGTTCACACAGAATGCCTCTTTCCCCTTCCATGCACTCACCCCCTTCGACCCTCGGGAACTATCGCGCAGCATACGGGCGTCGGCGGTGGGACCGGCGTCACCCAGCCGGGCACAATGCTCAAGGCAAGCGCTGGCATGCTCAGGATACACAACCACCCAATCGCCGTCTGAACACAACGGTGATCGTAGTTGCTTCTGCCGCTGCTGATCTCTTCCCCCCATTCCCAGATTCCGTCGTCGCTATCGCGCTTCGCCTCGCTGGAAACTGGCAGCACCGCACTCCGCAACGGATCTCCGTTGCGCTGCGCCAACTCGTCATCCGCAGTGTGAGCGGATGACCCCTACTCTGTCCCGTTCAACGTTCAAGCGGGGATCACAGGCCGAACTGCCCAGCCTCAACCCACCCGCTCGTGAGCAACGTCCACCAGTCCACTGCCATACCCTCCAGGACGTACTTGTAGGGCAGCCAACCGTAGCCGGCCTCCCCCCAGGTCCGGCCCCAGGAGTTCCGGATGAGCAGAGCACCGGTGGTCTCCTTCTCCGTGGGGGCCTGATTCTGGATCTTCACCTTGTCGTCGAACCCCACGGCCGCGACCGCATGTCCTCCAAGGGCCCGTTCTTTCGGACTCGGATAGGGGATCTTGCCGTCGTCGCTCGCCTGATTGATGGAACTGAAAACGGTGAAGCCGAACATGGAGGGCAATCCCGCGGCCAGGAACAGCTTGATCCGCGCCAGGAGTGCCTTCTTGTCGGTGCCCAGCGGATCCAGGCGGAAGTACTGGACGGTCTGGTAGTTCCTGGCGAACGAGTAGCAGAAGGCGCTGGGTTCCACGTCGAAATCGGGTATCCGGTAGGGCCAGTAGTCCTCTGGGGGCACCCCGAACAGCACCAGAGCCCCCATCGTGCTGCGGAGATAGGCCCCGGTATCTCCTGTCCACCCCAGCAGGTTGCGCGTCGCCTTGTACAGGAACAGCCTCGAAGCATCGATGTGCCTTCCGAAGGCTCGACGCTCGTAGTACTCCAGGATCCCCACGCCCGCGTGGGCGGTGCAGGAACCGAGCGAGCCCTGGCTCTCAATCGTAGAGCACCAGGGCCTCAAGTCTACGGAGGTCGGCAAGCTCTTGGGGGCCGCAGCCACGCCGACCGTCTTGAGCATGCCCTTCACAGAATCCGTCTCGCCCAGCTTCTCGAGTCTTTCGGAGACCTTGGCTTTGTCGACCCCATAGTCGCGGAAATCGGGGTAGTCCGGACGCCACCCCATGCCCAACTCGAGGCCGATCCTCTCTCTCTGCTCAACCATTTATCTCTACCTCCTCTTCCTTGTCTGCGAACGACCAACGGATCACACACCTATGAACGCAGGTTGACAGGATCCCGCAGGGTCTCACGCTACGAGAATGGGAGACGACGTCGTCGGAGCAGGCGCGCGCTGCCTGAGGGCGTAGCACGAGCGTGCACGTACGGAGGAAGGTTGTTGCCAGAGCGAAGTAGGGAAGCGAAGACCTATAGAGAACCCCATACGGTATGAGCGGAACGAGGGCCAGTCTATGTCCCGATGCGAGCCAGCGGTGCTCTACATGTCTAGTATACTGCAATACTTGGGCCTTGTCAAGTACAACTCGCGGAAAGGCCTCAACGATCCGCTAGCGCGCGTTCGCAGCGTGATCTCGAGGTGCCCGACGCCGACGCACTCTGCAACCCTCCCGCACGCGCGTAGCAGCACGGCGTGCCAAAGGTCTACCGCTCAGGATGTTGGTCTCTTCACTTGTGCCCCGGCCGGA
>CAZOBP010000018.1:0-28613 GCA_964577995.1 uncultured Anaerolineales bacterium | reverse complement strand
CCTCCCCCCTCGAAGGGGATGCGTCTTGCCCACGCCTGGTTGGGCAGGAAATCACTCCGGCCCGCATGCTTCGGTACCGCCTCCGGCCCACTCAGCATGCTGTCTTGAGGGTCCCTGCTTGGAGCCCTGAGGGAGCGCCGAGCCTGCTTGAGGATGAGGTCCCTTCTCGCCCTGGCGCCGCCACCCTTCCCCTCCCTGGATGGGAGGGGACTGAGGGGAGGGTGGAGTGATGGTATCACCCCCTTCTCAATCCTCCCCCCTCAAGGGGGAGGACTTCGTTTGTAGTGTGCGCTTCAGCGCATGAGGTAGGGCTGAAGCCCTTACTACGAGCCTTTCGGCGAGACCTTCTCCTCCACCATCCCCATCACCCTCACCGAGAGGCTCTTCTCGGGCCGGGTCCTTGACAGTTCGACGGGGCTGTACTACTATGGCAACGGACGTTACTACGACCCATCCATCGGCAGGTACATCAGTCCCGATCCCTACCTGGACGCGCCCTTCAGCTCCCAGAGGCTGGACCGGTACAACTTCGGCTTCAACAACCCGCTGCGCTACAAGCGCAGCGAGGCCCTGCCCGACTTCACCGTGGACCTCGCAAAGGGCATCGTTGTGGACGAGGGGGTGCCCGCCTCTGCGCTGACCAGCAGCTTCGGGCAGCTCACGGTGGACCTTGAAGGAGCGCGCTGGCTGGTCAAGGAAACCTTCGGGGCGGTAGCGGACGCCGAGGTCCAGGATGCCTTGGGAGCATACCTGATTGGGCGCATCAGCATCTCGGCCAGCATGACCAGGTTGATGAGCCTGCCGGAGAGTGTCCTCGCTGTCTTCCCTGGGATTGCAGGGTTGCAGGCCACAGGAGAGAAGCAGTTGGTTACGTCCAGGCTCTTGCTGAAGACCCGAGGTGGAATCGCTCAGTTGCGAGCGGCGGTGGACCCATTGACGGTTGTGAAGCCAGGGAGAGGGAGCTCCAGCAGATGGGCGGCGAGGGTTTCCTCTAGGTTCTTGTCGCTGGAGGCAATCGGGTCGTTTGCGGTTGCTGGCGGGGTGGATGTAGCCTTCTCGGTGTACCAGGATATGCACATGAGGGAAGTCTATGGGCTGACCAACAGGCAAATCGCATATCGAGCCGCGGATCATTCATCATCCCTTAGATCCTGCTCGGCTGGATCGGAGGGTATTCATACACTAGCTCCAGGGGTAGGTTTTGCCACCAGGGCAGCCGGTCTATACACCAGGGTGTGGGACTATGCTGATCGGATTCACGGTAGGTGCGCCGTTTCTGATCTTCGGCCTGGCTATGCGATTGGGTCACTTCAAGCGCTACTTCCTGGTGAGGGGGCCCAACTTCTTCTTTGGTCCAGCCAACTATCATTTCCTCATACTCCTTGGCGCCCTTGGCTTGCTGCTAGGCTTGGCTGGCGTGCCGGGCGATGCACAAACTAGGCAGGACTTGTTGGGGTACGTGTTCATCCCTTCCTTCATCGTGGCCTTCATCATCGGGTTCTGGCACCCTTGGTGGTTGAAGCCCAAATGGATCAGGCAGCTCAAGGAGAACCATCCGGACATCTATCCCTTCTTGCGGGAAGCCGCCCAGGAGGAGGTCGGCAACAACCGGAAGAAGGCTGACGAGTGGTCCGCCAAGATGGACACGGTGGAGGGCCAGAACGAGTGGGTGGCGGAGGTGAGGGAACGGATGGGCATGCCAGAACCAGGGAGCACTGATGGCACTGAGCAGCAGTGAAGAGCGCTCGATGGGCGTGTGACGGGGATGATTCCCTTCCCTCGATGAGCGGCTGAAGAGCAAGAAAGCTCCCCCGTTACCGAGCGAGCTTTCGCCTTGCCACCTATCCGAACCAGGGCCGCCTATCGGGCACCACCTGGGTACCCTGAGAAGGCTGGTCGGCTCGTCATACGGTTCGATCCTACGGTGCGTACTTGATGGTCACGAAGTCGGACCCGGTACCAGCGCCTCCACTACCGCCCGTGACATAGACGTCGCCGGTGGAGCGGCACACACGTACCGCATCCCCCTGATCGAAGCCATTCCCAGGTCCGTTGTAGCGATCCGCCCACTTGTGGCCGCCGCCCATCCCCATGGCAAGGATGTGCAAGTCGCCCTTCGTGGTACTCCTCGTGCTGTAGCCGGTCACGTACACCCTCTTGTTCTCAACTGCCATGGCGTTGGGCACATCGTCTTGTCCTGTTGCAAAACCCCAGCGCTTAACCCACCTTCTCGCGCCACCGCGGAAGTAGCGGATGATGGCGTAGTCAGTATCCCCACGTCCGGTCGCGCTGGAACCGGCGACGAATACGCCGTCGCCCTCAACGTCGATGGCCCAAGCCACATTTGGCGCGTTTGCCGGACCATTATAGCGCTGGACCCAACTGACAAAGCCTGATCTACTGAACCTGATGGTGATGAAGTCGCAGTTCGACGCGGTGCGGTAGCTGTAGCCCGTGACGTACGGGAAGTGGAATGTATCCAGGGCGACATCCATAGACCCGTCGTTCCCGTTGTAGGGGCTGTTCCACCGTTTGACCCACAGTTGCGTTCCGCTCGGGCTGTACTTCACCAGGCAGTAGTCCCAATCGGTGCCGCTGCCCTTGCTGGGACCGGTCACGTAGACATAGTTATTGGAGTCGACGGCCACAGCGCGTGCTATGTCGCCCCCGTTACCGGGACCGTCGTAGCGCCTGTTCCACTTCGTGCTTCCATCCGGCGCGTACTTGATGGTCACGAAGTCATAGGCCGACCCGGAGCCGGTGCTGAAGCCAGTCACTATGACGTTCCCGTAGAAGTCGAGCGCCATATCCATGGCACCGTCGTCGTAGGAGCCCGAGCTGCTATACCGCTTCACGCACTTCAAGGCACCGGCGGAGTTGTACTTGATGGTGACGTAGTCGGCGTCGCTGCTGGAGCCGAAGCTCCATCCGGTCACGTAAACGTTGCCATCGTCATCCACGGCGATGGCTCTGGCTCCGTCCCACTCGTTTCCGGTGCCGTCGTAGAGCTTCATCCACTTCACGTCCCCGCTGGGCCCGTACTTGATGACCAGGTAGTCCTCCATCGAAGTGCCACCGTCGCTCCTGCCGGCAACATAGACGTTGCCCCACTTGTCGAAGGCAGCGGCCGCAGCCTCGTCAACCTCGTGGGCCGGGCCGTCGTATCGCTTGAGCCAGTAGCGGGTCGCGGCTGCGTCAAACGCGCCAACCCAGGTTTCGAGGGTGCCACAAGATCGAGATTGGAGCCGCCATGAAGCTCATCCTCAGCCATGCTAAGTTCATCGAAGGACAGGCCGCAGGCCGCATGGGAAAGTGAGCCACGGGCCGGAGGGTTGGACGGCCGCGGACATGTGTACCGTGCCTGCTTCTTAGGCACCCTCGACTTCGACGCTACGGGGAAGTAGGTCTCCTTTGGCCACATAGATCCGTCCAGACTGAATGATATGCTTAGGATGTGAAGAAGTAGTCAAGTAACTATGTCGATCCGATGAAAACCCTGTCTCCCTGGAACGCACACTCGTCGTCCTGAACTTGAAGATCGACGTCCTATTCCCTGGTCACGCGCATTGCTCCGCACAGCGCCACGGCATCGATGCCGTGATCTATCGTCCGGGCGTCCTCCGTTGACACCGCGTCCTCGCGAAGTTATAATCTCCACCGTACGTGCCAGAAGGGGGAAAGAGATGGAGATCGACAGGGACAGATGCACCGGTTGCGGATACTGCCTGCTGAGCTGCCCTGTGGGGGCCATAGACTCCGATGGCTGGGCCACAGTGGACGAAGAGAAGTGCACCCAATGTGGAATCTGCCCGACTGTCTGTCCCAACGACGCCATCGTGGCCGACGTACCCCTCACCAAACCCCAGCCCCAGTATGAGCCAGCCTATGACGCAGTCATCATCGGCTCCGGAATCGGCGGGCTGATGACCGCAGCAGCCCTGGCCAGGGAGGGCGGTCGAGTGGGCGTTTTCGAGAAGCTCTCCTTCGTCGGCGGACGCTACACCGAGATAGACTACCGTGGCTATGCCGTCACCACCGGCGCGTGGACGTCCCTCGGACCCAAGTCCAATATCGGAGAATTCCTTGATGAAGTGGGAGCCCAGGTGGATTACGTCAGCCTCCGCGACAGGGGTTGCCACCAGCAGTTCAACGTCCGTTTCCAAGACGGCAGGCACTTCCCCTCCCTGCGAGCGATGCTCTCGCGCCAAGATTGGCGAGCCTACGTTCGAGCGCTGGTGAGGGGCAGAATGATGGACCTCACAGACGCCAGCACCCGCGACTACATAGAGGAACACGTCTCCAACAACGACCTTCTGTCCACCGTCAACGCCATAGCGGCCACAGCCTCTGGAGTGGACAGCGATCACTTCCCCGCCAGCGAGTACATCGTGGTCACCAAGGATACCGCCGGCGCCGGGCTCGATTTCGCAGGCACCGTCGGTGGCGTCCGCAGCCTGATTCAGGCGTTGGAAAAGGTCGTCACCTCCCACGGTGGTCAGGTGTTCACAGGTACGGAGGTCAGCCGCGTACTGCTGGAAGAGGGGAAGGCCGTGGGCGTGGCATTGAAGAACGGCGATCGGGTCCGGGCACAGACCGTGATCCACAACGGCGGCGTCCGAAGATTCATCGAGCTGGTGGGGCCGGAGAATCTCCCTTCTGACTACGTATCCCGGGTCGACGAGTTGGTGCCGGTGGATTGTGCGGCCATCATAGTGGGCACCACCGAATCGCTGCTTACCGAGGCGCCCATCCTCATGACCCCGGGCACCAACCGCGTGGTGGGCATCTTCGAGCCCAGCTTCTTGGATCCCAGCGTCGCCCCACCAGGGAAGCACATGCTGGATGTCTTTCTCCCGTTCTACTCCAAGGATCGGACTCGGGAACTCGAACTGGCCATGGACGACCTGCGGACCCTGTTCCCCAACTTCGACGACGTGCTGGACATGGTGGTACCCATGTGCTTCACCGGAGCCTGGACAGGCGCTGAGATCGGTCAAACCTTTGGGCAGGTGGGAGACCAGAGGATGGACCCTAGAAGCCCCATCCCCAATCTCTATCTGGTAGGCATGGACGTAGCAGGCAGCGGTGCCGCAGGGGACCTGATCCCCGTCGGCGTGCGGCGACTGCTGGAGCATCTGATCTGAACACAGTCTCAGGGAGGGTCTAATGACGGAAGGGAGCGTTATGTCGCAGGATCGGCCTCGCGGACTCTACTTCGAGGAGTTCGAGGAGGACGTAGAGTTGGTGACCCCAGGCCGCACCATCACGGAGACCGACATCCAGCTCTTCGCCGGCCTGACCGGCGACTACACCCAGATCCATACCAACGCCGAGTTCTGCAAGGACACGGTTTTCGGACAGAGAATCGCCCATGGTCTGCTGGGCCTGTCCATAGCCTCGGGCTTGGCCGCCCGGCTGGGCTTCATCGAGGGCACCGCGGTGGCCCTCAGAGAGATCTCTTGGAAGTTCACTGGGCCCATCTTCATCGGCGATACCATCTACCTCAAAGTCGTGGTTAGCCACAAGAAAGCCATGCCCCGCCTCGGCATGGGCCTCATCACCTTCGATGTCTCCCTCATCAACCAGAAGGACGAAGCGGTCCAGAAGGGACAGTGGAAAGCCCTGATCCAGAGCCAAGACGCCAAGACCAGCCCGCTCTTGCGACAGGAGTAACCGCGAGCAGACCCTGGCCATCACCGGGAGAGCTATGGTTGGTAGACTGAGCATCAGGGCCAGAGAGACCTACGAAGAACACCGCGACTTCTGCCTCCTCGCTCTGCTCTTCACCAGTTTCCGCTTCCTGACTCTGCTTCTGTTCGAGCCCGGCGGATACATCCTCGACTGGTCGGGCTACTACATACCGGGCGCCAGCTTCGTCGAGTTGTCCGACTGGGGCTACTACCCCGTGGTCGACTATTGGATGGAGTACCCCCCGCTGTTCCCCTGGCTGTCCGTTCTCGTCTACCGCCTCAGCATGTTCCTCCCCCCGTGGAGGGACCCGGAACTCTGGTACAACCTGCTCCTGGGCAGCACGTTCCTGCTCTTCGAGATCGGCAATTTCCTCCTCGTCTACGCCATAGCGTTGAAACTGAGGGGACGCCAGGCAGCGGTGAAAAGCGCCTGGCTCTATGCGGGCCTCTTCTTTCCCCTCATGACCCTGCTCTTCTGGTTTGAGAACTTCGCTGTGTTCTTCCTTCTACTCGGCGTGTACATGATCATCGCCAGGAGACCGGTGTGGGGAGGTCTCGCTGCCGGCCTGGGCTTCCTGGTCAAGCTGGTGCCCGCTTTCATTGCCCCCGTCGCCCTGCGCACCTTGCCCGGGCTCTCCAGGAAGGCCACCTACATCGTCGTGGCTGCCCTGGTGGTGCTACTCGTCAGCATTCCCTTTCTCTTCACCAACGCCACCTTCTTCCTGACGCCCTACCTCTACCAGGGAAGCACCGGCCCCTGGGAAACCATCTGGGCGCTCCTCGACGGCTACTACTCCGGAGGCGAGACCACCCCCTTCGAGATGCGCTTCGATCCCAACAACATCGTCGTCGCCTTCCACGAATCCAGTTTTCCCTACTGGCTGGTAGTCGTGGCCTTCGTCGCCCTCTACCTGTTCCTCTATACGCGCCCCATCGACTGGCAGGACGATCTGAAAGCGGTGGCCTTCTGCGGCCTGTCCATCAACCTCTTTCTGATCTTCTCCAAAGGGTACAGCCCACAGTGGGTAGTCAACCTCCTGCCCTTCATCGTGCTGCTCTTGCCGGACCTCAGAGGCGTGACCTACTCTATCCTGCTCATGCTCGCCAATGTGGCAGAGTTTCCCATCGGCATGATGCTCCTGCAAGGGCACCCCTGGATGTACGCCCTGGCAGTGCTCTTCCGCACGGCGCTTCTGGTCCTCGTGGCCATCGAGTTCGGGCTGATCCTCTTTCCGTCCACCCGAGTCAAGAGAGCCATCGGCTTCGCCCTCACCTCGCTTGTGCTGCTGGTCATCATAGGGAGCCTGCCAGTTGCAGCCCTGGCCCTTCGCGACTACTCCGCCGAGAGATACGCAGAGAGTCCCTACCGCCAGACTATTGACTTCCTCAGCACACAGCCAGCGGGCGGCGTGATCTGCACCGACCCGGGCCTGTATCACCAGTTGTACAGCTTCCTGGTCACCAGCAAGGGCATGTACTTGCTGCAGGCTGACGAGAACCTGGCCGCCGCGCTAGAGCGCTTAGTGGACCGCCACCCTCGGCTCTACGTGCTGTACACCGGCTCGGAGGACGACCAACTCTCCAACCCAGCAGTGGAAGACTGGCTCAACCGCAACGCCTTTCCCCTCGGTGCTGAGTGGCTGGAGAATGCCGGCGTCACAGCCTACTCCACGTCCACGTCACCGCTCGAGGAGCAATTGCTGGAGGCGGTCTTCGCCGATGAGATCGAGTTGACGACCTGCGCTCTTGACCCCGGTCCTCTCGCACCCACGGACGTCCTCCGCGTGAGCCTCTCGTGGCGCTCGCTCCGGTCTGTGGATACCGACTACACCGTCTTCGTACACCTCATAGACGAGGGCGAGTCTGTCTGGGTCCAGCACGACAGCCAGCCCGTGGGCGGCTCACGCCCCACATCGTCCTGGCAAACCGGCGAGGAGATCTTTGACCACCACGGCCTCGTCTTGCCACCCGACATTCCCCCGGGGGAGTACTATGTGGCGCTGGGGATATACGACACGACAACCGGCGAGCGACTCTTGGTCAACACAGCCGAGCAGGATGCGCCGACCGACCGAGTCGTGGTGGGCCCCGTCGTGGTAAGCCAAACCTCCCGGAGCTTCGAAGCTTCGGGAGGCTGAGTGCGGCATCTTCTTGCTAGCGCCTGGTCGCTGGCTCACTCCACCATCTGCCGCACCTGCTCAGGACTCAGACCCTCAATGCCCGTATCCTGCGTCGCGTCCCCTCGGTAGGATCACCCATTATCGTTGACAGCGGCAGAAGAATATGGTATACTAGTTGATATTGACCCTGCGAGCATCTCCGGAGGTGAGCATATGAACTAGCTGCACATCATACTGGTTCTGCTGTTCGCCACGGGTTTGCTTGGTGGATACCCCCGAGAACTGCTGCGGCAGGTCATGAGCCTGGCAACTGTTGCCCATAGGCTGATCCTCGACAACTACCTTCGCGTGCCCCCAGCAGACTTCTTTGCCTCCACCTATCCTGGCACCGAAACGGCGACCAGGGATAAGGCAGGTTTCTTGCTTGTGTTTGTGGTCCTCGTTATCGCGCTGGAGGTTCTCCACAGGAGAGCAGCACCCTGGACTTGCCTCCTCACTATCGGTGTGCTCGACACGGTTGCAGGACTGCTTGTCGCCCTAGTGGCAGTTGCTCCACAGTGGTCTAGAAGGGCCAGTGTGAAGCCCTGATCCAGAGCCAGGATGCCGAGACCAGCCCCCTCTTGCGACAGGAGTAGCCGGGAGTAGACCTTGGCTATCACCGGGAGCGACATGCTTGGCAGAGTGACCGACAGGGCAAGAAAGCTATACGAAGAGCACAGGCATTTCTTCCTGCTGGCTATGCTCTTCACGAGCTTTCGGCTCATGGCCCTCTTGCTCTTCGAGCCTGGCGGCCACATCCTGGATTGGTCGGGATACTACATACCCGGTGCTGATTTCGCTCAGTTATCCGACTGGGGCTATTACCCCGCAATCGACTACTGGATGGACTACCCTCCCCTGTTTCCCTGGTTGTCTGTCGTCATCTACCGCCTGAGCCTGCTTCTACCTTCGTGGAAGGATCCGAATCTCTGGTTCGACCTGCTACTGGGCTCCACTTTCCTCCTCTTCGCGATAGGAAACTTCGTCCTCATCTACGCCATAGCTCTGAGATTGCGGGGGTGCGAAGGAGCTGTCAGGTGCGCTTGGCTCTATGCTGGCCTCTTCTTTCCCCTCATGACCCTGCTCTTCTGGTTTGAGAACGTCCCCTTGTTCTTCCTCCTCCTCGGCGTCTACATGATCATCGCCAGGAGACCGGCATGGGGAGGTCTCGCTGCTGGCGTGGGCTTCTCGGTCAAGCTTGTGCCCGCTTTCGTTGGCCCCGTGGCCCTCAGGGTCTTCCCCAAGGTATCACACAAGGTCACCTATGTGGTCATGGCCGCGTTGGTAGCTCTGCTCATCGCGCTCCCCTTCCTCTTGACCAATGCGGGGTTCTTCCTGACAACTTTCATCCACCAGGCAAGTCGTGGGCCCTGGGAAACCATCTGGGCGTTCCTCGATGGGTACTACTCCGGGGGCGCGACCCCACCTCTGGAGATGCGTTTCGACCTAGCAACGACGACTATACCTTCTCGAGAGTCCCAGTTCCCCTATGCCCTTGTGGCCCTGGTCTTTGTTGCCATCTATTTGATCCTCTATACCCGAGATATAGACTGGCAGGACAACCTGAAGGTGTTGGCCTTCTGCGGCCTATCCATCAACCTCTTTCTGATCTTCTCCAAAGGATACAGCCCCCAATGGATAATCAACCTCTTGCCCTTCATCGTCCTGCTGATGCCGAACCTGCGCGGTGTAGCCTATTCCGTCCTCCTGATGGCGGCGAACGTGCTGGAGTTCCCCGTCGCCCTGATGTTGATATCCAACCACACCTGGATCTTCATCACCGCTGTGCTGTACCGCACCTTGCTGCTGGTCGTGCTGTCGGTGGATTTTGGCCTGATACTATTCCCATCCGCGCGGGGAGAAAGGATTCTGAAGCTGGTTCTAACCTCGCTGGTATTGCTGGCAGTGGTGGGAAGTGTTCCTCTTGGCGTACTGGCTCTTCGCCACTACTCCACCGAGAGATACGCAGAGAGTCCATACCGCGAGACCATCGACTTCCTCAACACGCAGCCAGCGGCAGGCGTGATCTGCACCGACCAAGGCCTATATCACCACTTGTACAGCTTCCTGGTCATCCGCAAGGGCATGTACTTGCTGCAGGCTGACGAGAACCTAGCCGCCGCGCTAGAACGGTTGCTGGACCACCACCCTCGTCTGTACGTGCTGTACACTGGCTCGGAGGACGACCAACGCTCCAATCCGGTGGTGGAGGATTGGCTCAACGGCACCGCCTTCCCCCTCGGCGCCGAGTGGCTGGAGAATGCTCGCGTCACAGCCTATTCCACGTCCACGTCAGAGTTGGAGGAGCAACCGCTGGAGGCCGTCTTCGCCGATCGGATCGAGTTGACGACCTGCGCTCTTGACCCCGGTCCTCTCGGCTCAACGGAGGTGATCCACGTGAGCCTGTCGTGGCTCTCGCTCCGGCCTATGGATACCGACTACACCGTATTCGTGCACCTCATAGACGAGGGCGAGCGTGTCTGGGCCCAGCACGACAGCCAGCCCGTCGGCTGCTCATGCCCCACATCGTCCTGGGAAAGCGGGGAGGAGATCACAGACCACCACGGCCTAGCCCTCCCACCCGACATCCCACCGGGACAGTACGACCTGGCCTTGGGGCTATACGACGCAACCACCGGCGAACGACTGTCCGTTGTGACAGGCGAAGGGGCCAGACTCGCTGACCGAGTAGTGGTGGGTCCCGTTTCTATCGCCCGCTGACTCAGACAAGAAACCTCCCGGACGGATGCCACTGTCCGGCATCTTCGCTGGGTGCATCCTGGCCGCCCTACTCCGCCCCTTGCCGGACCTGCTCAGGACTCAGACCCTCGATGCCGGTATCCTGCGTCGTGTCCCCTCGGTAGCTTCACCCCCTATCGTTGACAGCCACAGAAGCTCATGGTATACTTGGTCGCACTGACTCGGCGAGCATCTCCGGAGGCGGGTACATGAACTGGCTGGACATCATACTGGTTCTGCTGTTCGCGGCGGGTGTGCTTGGTGGATACCGCCAGGGCCTGCTGCGGCAGGCGTTGAGCCTGGCCGCTGTTGCCTGTGGTCTGATCCTGGGCACCTATTTTCACGTGCCTCTGGCAGCTTTCTTTGCTTTCACCTTTCCTGGCGCCGAAACGGCGACCACGGATACGGCAGGCTTCTTGCTTGCAGTTGTGCTGCTCATCTCGGCGCTGGAGGTTCTTCACAGGCGAGTGATTCCCGAGACCCGTCTCCCTGCTATCGGTGTGCTCGACCGGGTCGCAGGATTGCTGGTCGCCGTGTTGGCAGTCATCCTCCAGTTGAGCATTGTGGTACTCGTCTTACGATTCTCTGTCAGCCTCTCTTGGCCCGTGGGAGAGTCCCTGCGCTTGGGTCTCGTGAGGGGCCTCAAGTCCTCTACGTTGGCGTATGGCTTATACAATCTGCTGGCGGTGCTGGTCACAGTCATCGGCAGATTGCTGCCGGAAGGCAGACCCAGATTCGTGAAGCTCGGTTGATGGCAGCCCAAGAAGCGCCACCCCCTCTTCCCCCGTTGGCTGCTGCCAGCGGGGGTTGCTTTGTTGAGAGTCATGCACGAAAAGTCCTGGCAGGTCCTTGAATACCCCAAGATTCTGAGCCAACTGGCCGAGCACACCTCCTTCTCCCTGGGCCACGAGCTGGCACTCAAACTCCGTCCCTCGTCCAGAGAGAATGTGGTCAGGCGGCGGCAACAGGAGACCAGTGAGGCCAGACGCCTTCTGGACCTCAAGCCTACACTCTCCCTGGGAGGTGTCACCAACCTCCGCCCGTTGTTGAAGAAGGCCAGACTGCGCTCTACCCTCATGCCAAGCGAACTCGTCGATGTGCGCACCACACTTCTCGCCGCCCGCTCGTTGCGGCGGTCCATCGCGCCCTTGCAGGGCAGCTTCCCTCTCCTGGCAGCCCGTGCCGAAGAGATAGAAGCCTACTCCGATCTGCCCGAGGACATCTCTGGAGCGATCAACGACCGGGCAGAGGTTGTTGACAAAGCCAGTCCCGAGCTGGCTCGCATACGCCACGATGTGAGCGAGGCCCACGAGGAACTGCTCGACAGACTGGAGAAGATCGTATCCTCCCCTGCCAACAGCCACTTCCTCCAGGAGAAGCTCGTCACCGAGCGTCATGGGAGGTATGTGATCCCCCTCAAGGCCGACTTCAAAGGCAAGATACCAGGAGTGGTCCACGATCAATCCGCCAGCGGAGCTACCCTGTTCATAGAGCCCCTCGCTACGCTGGACCTGAACAACCGCTGGCGGCAGTTGCAGGTGGAGGAAGAACGAGAGGTCGAGCGCGTCCTCAGAGTACTCACCGCCAGAGTCGCCGAGGAAGAGGAGTCCATCGCCAGGACTCTTCGAGCGCTCGCCGTCCTCGATCTGGCCTTCGCCAAGGCGCACTACAGCCTGAGTATTCGGGCTGTCGAGCCTGGACTTCCACCCTTCCGCACTGTGGACGACAAGGCAGAGTCCAAACGAGGCTTCCGGCACCCCGGGTCCACTCTGCGCTTGATCCAGGCGCGTCACCCGCTTTTGCCGCCCTCCGAAGTCGTGCCCATAGACGTCTACGTCAGCGATGACTTCTTCATCCTTGTCATCACCGGTCCCAACACCGGCGGCAAGACGGTCTGTCTGAAGACCGTGGGCTTGCTGGCTCTCATGGCACAGGCCGGTTTGCACATCCCTACTGCGGATGGATCGGCCCTCTGTGTCTTCAGGGGCGTGTACGCCGACATCGGTGAGGAGCAGAGCATAGAGCAGAGCCTGTCCACGTTCTCCTCTCACATGACGAGAATCGTGGCCACCCTGAGCAAGGCATACCACAAGTCCCTCGTCCTCCTGGACGAGCTGGGCGCGGGCACCGACCCGGTGGAAGGCTCGGCCCTAGCCAGAGCTATTCTCTCCCACTTGCACAAGCGTCGCATCACAACCCTGGTCGCGACCCACTACTCAGACTTGAAAGTCTTCGCCCATGCCACTCCCGGGGTGGAAAACGCCTCTGTCGAATTCGACGCCAAGACCCTGGCACCTGCGTACAAGCTGAGCATAGGACTGCCCGGTCAGAGTAACGCCCTGGCCATCGCCTCGCGCCTGGGCCTGGCCAAGAGAATCGTCAGCCAGGCCGCCAAGTCCCTGTCGCCAGAAGACCTGGAGGTCGAGAGCTTGTTGGCAGACATCAAGGAGGCGCGCGACGAGGCCGTGTCGGCCCGCCAAGCCACCGAACAGGCGCGCGCCGAGGCTGAGCGCACGAAGGCCGCCCTCGACGAAGAGTTGACGGGGGTCGACGAGGAACGCCGGGAGATCCTGAACCGAGCCCGCCAGCAGGCCCGATTGGAATTGGCCGAGGTGCGGAGGGCACTCCAGGCCGTCTCCAAGAGCCTCAAGGCCCAGCCCAAACCACAGACACGGTCGCAAGCCAAGGCGAAGCTGAAGGAGGTGGAGGAGGTAATAGAGCCTCCCGAGCCGCCCCTCAGGCGCTATCCGATCGACAAAGCCCGGCTGCGCGTGGGGCAATCCGTGTGGGTCGAAGACCTCCGACAGCGAGGGCAGATCACCACTCTGCTGGACGAAGAAGAGGCGGAGATTGCACTCGGCAGGTTCCGGGTCAAGGTCAGGCTCGACGATCTGGAACTGCTGCAAGACGAGGTCGAGACGAGAGCGGAGGACACATATCTGGCCGCCACACCGCGTGTGCCTCCGCCGACTGCCCTCCAAGTACGGGGCCAGCGGGTTGAGGAGGCGCTCATCGAGCTGGACAAGTACCTGGACCGGGTGTATCTCGCTCGTCTTCCCGAGGTCCGGATAGTGCACGGCAAAGGCACGGGAACTCTCCGGCAGGTGGTACGGGAGGAACTGCAACGGCACCCCCTGGTCGCTTCCTATCGACCAGGCTTGCCCGAGGAAGGGGGGAATGGCGTCACCGTCGCCGAGATGATCGAGTGATAGCCACAGTTGGACTAGGAGGCCACGGGCCCCGATTCCCGGCCATCTGGCGAGTCAACGAAGAAGGCGAGGGCAAGAACGGCCAGCAGATAGCCCAGGTAATTCTCATTCATGAAGCGCGACGTGTAGAAGAAAGCCAGCGTCAAGAAGGCGTAATGGTAGAGCATCGAGGAGACAGAGTTGTGCTTCCACTGCCGCCAGAGCAGATACACGGACAGAGGCACGCATATCAAGAGTTCGGGCATCCAAAACGGGAAGTAGTCCAGGCGGGATTCCACCAACTCCAGCCCCAACACCAAGTTCGCCACACCCCAACCCGTGATCTGATAGGGCGCCTCTGCCGTACCGCTACTCCAGCGCCACACGTCGTCAAGCATGGCATCGAAGTCCCAGAGCGCGAAGGGCCCAAGCAGGAGCACCAGCACAGCTATGATGGGCGCTATCCTGCGCAGCAGAAACAGAGCCAGAGGCTTGGGTTCGCCTCGCAGGGAGAACCCGCTCCGGCGAACGAGGTACAGAAGATAGAAAGGCACCAGGAACCAGGCAGTGGGCTTGCTCGCACAGGCCAGGCCCAACATCGCCAGCGACCAGGTGTCCGCGCCCCGTTTGAGCAAGTACACCGAGAAGACGACCCAGGCCAACACGAACACGTCGTTCTGCCCGAAGATGATGTCGTTGCCCATGATGGGGTTGAGCCCCAGCACCATGACCAGACACAACCGCTGCACCCGGTCGCGCACCAGCCGTGAGGCCACAAGGAGCGTGATCACAAACAGCAGAAGATACACGAACCTCTCGTCGTACCAACCCAGCAGCGCTTGGCTCGAGACGTAGAAGGGCGCCGAGAAGAGAAAGGTCCAGGGAAGGTAGGGGTAGTGATACAACGCAGTGCGGTAGTCGAGGCCCCACTCAGCCATCGGGGTCTCCACGTACTCCTCGACGTATGGGTTCTTGCCTGCCAGAATGTACTTGGTGGCCTCCTCTGTCTGAATGACGCCGCCGTCATGGCAGAAGCTGGCCGGACCCGTGACGTGGCGCAAGAGAACGGAGAACATGGATGAGGCCACGACAGCGGTGAACACGATGCCCACGATCAGGGCCAGCTTGGCCCGGTGCCGGCCCCGCTCGCCGATCCCCTCCCACAGATCGAAGAATACGTACAGAATCAACAGGCCGAAGGTGACGCTGATCAGCAGCAGGCTAATAGGGTCGGTCATCCAGTGGTCGAGCAGCTCCAGGCCCTTCTCCGAGAGCAGCGAGCCCACCACTGGGATGCGCTCGATGAGCTCGACCCTTCTCTGGGCCACCAAGCGATCTGCCAGGGTGTCTATGCGCACTCTGGCCAAGACCAATACGAAGAGTAACAGAACGTCGAAGGACTTAGTCCTCACCGCAATGTCCTTTCTAGGCGCCTATTATATAGTAGGAGAGAGGGTGAGGCTACCGGTTTCTCCAGACGGGCGACGAGGTTCAAGAAGATGCGAGGCGTCCTGAGAAGATACACCGGGCTACTCGCCCGGATCGTCCTGCTCATCATCACCATATGGGGCTCCAATCTGTGGTTGGTGCGGATCAGGGACTCGGTCTACAGCCACCGGTCGGTTCTGGCGGGTCAGCCAAAGCTAGGACAACCTGGCAGCCCCCTGGTGCAGCAAGTCGTTCTGGTCATCATCGAAGGCCTACGCTACGACGCCTCTCTGGAGATGCCCTTTCTCAACAGCCTGCGAGAGCAAGGGTTCGAGGCCCGATGCCGGGGCTACTACCCCTCGTACTCTCAGAACGCCTGGACGACTCTGATTAGCGGTGCGGGACCGGAGATCAACGATGCCCCTCCGGTGAACGTGCCCGACGACAGGTTGAGCTACCTCACCGTTGACGGTCTCTTCACGGAGGCAAACAGAGCCAACCTTACCACCACGGTCGTTGGTCCGTCATGGTGGGGGAGGACCATTCCAGAACAAGTGCTCAATCGGAGCTTTCTCGCACCCACGACAGGCGTAGAGGCCGATCAGCAGGTGACCCAGACCGCTCTGGACGTCATGGGGAATGTGCCGCCCAACTTCCTCCTGGTGCAGTTCAGCCAGGTGAGGCAGGCTGCCCAGCGTTACGGCACGAATAGCCAAGCGTACCGGGCCGCAGTGCTTCGGGCCGATTCTCAACTCGAGGAGATCGCACAATCGATGAGCCTGAAGCGCAACGTGCTGATCGTGACCTCAGATCACGCCCATCTCGCCGACGGCGGCCACGGAGGGGCAGATGAAGAAGTCGTGATCACTCCTTTGGTGATGGCCGGAGGGCGAGTGGCGCCGGGAAGCCGCGAGGAGGTAGAACAGACAGACGTAGCGCCCACCATCGCAGCCCTATTGGGAACGGCGGTCCCCAGCGCCGCACAAGGAGAGATCCTGTTCGATGCACTCCTTATGGACGAGGCGGAGAGCACGGAGAAATGGGTATCCTGGTCGCAGCAGAGAGTGGAATTGGCGGACGTCTATCTGGAGAGCATCGGCCGGGAGCCTCTCAGTCAGGCTGCCAAAGGCGACGCCGAAGTAGCGTACAGTTCCCTGCTAGTCAGGAACTACGGGAGTGCCCGCCGATTGGCCGAATTCGCCATACAAGGAGCCGACGCCGAAATGCTGAAGGGGCGAAGCGAGCGTTTGGACACAGAACAACGCCGGAGAATGCCCATCGTCGTGGTCCCTGTGTGTGCGGTCGCCTATCTGCTCTGGCGCCGCTGGAACCGGACAACCGCTGTACTGGTTGCCAGCGCAATGGGTACCGTGGTGTTCTACAATCTCCTATTCTTCTGGGAAGGCGAAGCATACTCCTTCAGCACCGTCGGCAACTGGCACGCCTTCATCTCTGGCTCCGTCGTGCGCATGGGCACAGCCCTTCTCCCGGCGGCGTGCATCTTGGTCTGGCTCGTCTGCCAGCAGAAAGGGAGATCGCCCATCGAAGTGGCCACGCTGAACTACAGCTTCGCTCTCATTCTGGCCTTTCTCCTGGCCCTCCCTCTGGCCGCCGCCTACGCGCTCAACGGCTTCGAGATCACCTGGCGTCTGCCCGATCCTCTCTTCGCCTTTCTCCAGGTTTCAGCGCTGGTGCAGCTTGGCGTTGCAGCCTTCTTGACTCTCCTTCTACCTCTAGTCACCATACCCCTGGACACGATACTCCGCTGGGCTGCCGTAAGGATGAACCGTCGTCGGACGTCCGGGCCGCGATGACTTGACAGACCAAGGGTCTGGGCCGCCGCTGCACGTACTGTCCGTCGCGTCCGAGATTCGCCCCAGTGAGGGCCTTCACCAGACCACCATTAGACAGGCTACATCTCGCTGCCATGCTCGGGCCACCCTACGTTTCCTCTTTGAGCACCGCTCTGCTATAATGGGTACATGCGCCAGCGACCCGGCGCGAGGAGAGTCGAGTTGAGAGTCCTGCTTATCGACCCCAAGATGGACCTGCCCATAGACGTGCGCAGTAGCCCCTCACTGGGGCTTGCTTGTCTGGCCGCCGCGTCTGAGCGACGGGGCGACGAGGTCCGCGTCTTGGACATGCAAGCGGAAGACACACCACTGGAACGAGTCGTGACCGAGCATCCCCCGGATGTGGTCGGGATCACGGCCACGACTATCCAGATCGAGAGTGCCTGGCGCTTCGCTCGCGAACTGAAGCGATTGACGGATGCGTGCATCGTCCTCGGAGGCTCTCACCCCACGGTCTTGCCGGCGGAATCGGTCGAGAGGCCCGAGATCGACACTGTCGTGCGAGGCGAGGGTGAACTCACCTGGATCGACATCTGCAACCACCTCGAGAAAGGTGAATCCTTGGAGGGGGTACAGGGCATCACCTTCCAGCACGAGGGGGAAGTAGTGCACAACCCCGACCGACCCGTCATCGAAGACGTGGATTCCCTCCCCTTTCCAGCCTACCACCTCTTCCACATGGATCACTACTCCAATCTACAGCCTACGCTCGACGATGTGGAAGGCCCAAGCTATCCCATCCTCACCTCGCGAGGCTGCCCATACCGTTGTAGCTACTGCTCACAGATCCTCCCCCGGGGATGGAGAGCGCGCTCGCCTGAGAGCGTGGTCTCAGAGTGGCGGTGGCTGGTCCAGGACCTGGGGGCTGCGGAGATAGGCGTTCTCGACGACTCCTTCAACATCGACCGGCGGCGGGCGCTGGAGATCTGCGACCTGATTCTTGCCGAGGGCTTGAACCACGTGCCCTGGATCATGATCAACGGTATTCGTGCCAATCTCGCCAACGAGGAGCTGCTAGGCAGGATGCGTGAAGCCGGCTGCATACGGACGGCCTTTGGAGTGGAGAGCGGGAACCAGCGCATCCTGGACACGGTGATTCACAAGCAACTCACTCTGGACCAGGTGCGCTCAGCCTTCAAGGCCGCCAAAGCGGTGGGCATGGAGACCATCGGCTTCTTCATTATCGGGCTGCCCGGTGAGACGGAAGAGACCATGGAAGACACCATCCGCTTCGCCTGCGAACTCGATCCCATCGTCGCCAATTTCTCCATGGCTACTCCCTTCCCCGGCACTCAGATGTACGACCAGGTGTTGGAGCAGGGGAGGCTCCTGGTGCACGACTGGCACGAGTTCGCCTTCTTCGAAAACAAGGCCCAGTTCGAGACCGATGAGATGCCCGCGGAGCTCGTGGAGCGCAAATGGCGCGAGGCCTATCGGCGCTTCTATCTCCGGCCACACCGCGTGGCTCACACACTGCTGCGCAAGCGCACCTGGCTGGAACTGCCCCGCACCGTCCGTATGGCCTGGAAGACAGTGGTGAGCTAGTGAAGTCGGCCCTTGACAAGCTTGCCCGGCGTCCGTACAATCGAACCGGCCAGACTGGAAAAGGTCGCACGCACCATCGAGGTGCGTTATCTGGCCGTCTTGAGAGGTACTGGTGAGTCAGCCCGACAGAACAAGGTGCAGTGTGGGCATCACAGCCCACAACGAAGAGGCGAATATCGGCCAACTGCTGGAAGCGATGACCGGCCAGCGACTCGAAACGGTGGAGATCACCGAGATCATCGTCGTGGCCAGCGGCTGTACAGACAGCACCTCCGCCATAGTGCGGGATTTCCAGCCCAGAGACCCCCGTATCAAGCTGCTCGTTCAGCAGGAGCGGGAGGGCAAAGTCTCGGCCGTCAATCTGTTCCTCAGACACGCCGTGGAGGACATCTGTGTCCTGGAGAGTGGCGACACCTTGCCCGGCGAGGAAACCGTGGAGAACCTGGTCAAGATGTTTCGGGACCCCCAGGTGGGCATGACCGGGGCGCACAAGGTCCCTGTGAATGTGCCAGACCAGGTTGTCGGCTATCTCTCCCACCTGCGGCTGACTCTCGAGCACTCGTTGTGCCTGGAGATTCCGCGCCTGGGCGAGATGATCGCCTTCCGCAAGGTTTTCGACGAGATACCCCCCGACGTAGCCATGGACGAGGCCTTCGTCGAGGCCCTGATGATCAAACGCGGATTGCAGGTACGATACGCGCCCGATGCGATGGTCTACAACATGGGCCCCGAAACCCTTGGCGATTTCGTGCGTCAGCGGCGCAGGAACTACGCGGGCCACCTCCACCTCAAGCGCAAGTACGGCTACCGGGTATCCAGTCTAGACAACACACGAGTGGCGCGTCTGGCGCTGGGTGAGGTCTGGCGAGCCATCAGGCACACCATACGCCTGCTATATGTCTTCTCCGCGCTGGCAGGCATCGAGTTGTTTTCCCGCATCCTCGGCAGCTACGACTACTACGTCAAGGGCGACAAGCACGTCGTCTGGGATATGGCCTGGACGACCAAGGAGGTGGACCAGGCCAGGGTGGAAGCAGCGGAGAAGTCCCTGAAGACCTCACCGGAGGAATGAGTTGAGGGACAAGTTGATCGCCGCCCTCAAGGTTACCGTCAGCCTGGGGTTGATCGGGTATCTGCTGAGCCGAGTGGGGACAGACAAGTTGGTCGAGGTGATGTCTTCTGCCTCGGCCAACTACCTATATCTCCTCGTCGCGCTGCTCCTTTACTTCGGAGCGATAGCGGTGGGCTCCGTCAAATGGCAGATACTGCTCAAGGCGCAGGGGATAGGGGTCCCTCTTGGCAGCCTCCTCTCCTTCACCTTTGTAGGTCTCTTCTTCGGCAACTTCCTGCCCACCAACGTAGGTGGCGACCTGGTACGCGGCTATGATCTCGCCCGCCACACCCTGCTTCCCGCCGAGACCGCCATCTCGGTGCTGGTGGACAGGATGCTGGGCCTCATCGCTTTTGTCTTTGTCGCGGCCGTGATGGCCCTGCTGGTCGTCTACTCCGAGGGCCAGGCCGCACTCTGGGAGGTAGCCGTCGTCTCTGCTCTCGTGCTCTCGGCGCTGTGTGCACTCTTCGCACTCATGCTCAGCGGTCGTCTGCGGGCACAGATCAGACGTCTATTCGGCATCCCATTCCTCTCTCGTCTGGCCCCCCTCTACGACCGACTGTCGGAAGCGTTGTCGGCCTACCGGCGGAGCTACGCCGCTCTGGGTGTGTGCTTCTGCATCTCCGTTCTGGTACTCACCATCGGCAGTGTGGTGAACTACCTCATCTCCCTGGCCCTGGGAGGCGGCATCTCTCTCCTGCACATCTTCCTCTTCACACCGCTGATCACCTTCGTCCTGTTGATGCCCATCTCCCTCGGCGGAATAGGACTCAACCAAAGCGCCTACGTGTTCTTCTTCAACCTGGTGGGCATCCCGGAGCAGAAATCACTGGCCATCTCCCTCATCATGCAAGCGATCATCATCATCTCCAGCCTGCCAGGGGGGCTGCTGTGGTGGAGAAAACGTTCCGCCCGCCAGCCAGAGCCAGCCGGGAGAGCCGCGGCCGAGCGGTGATGCGCTTGGAGCGAGGAGAACAGCACTCCGCAGTTGGTCCAGGCACGCCCCCAACCAGTATCTGCTCCTTCAGAGGGGTGAGGGACGATCCCTTCGCTCTGCGCACCTCCTCCTCTGCGACCTGAGTCACAAGCAATCCCACATCGTCCTCGCAGAGTACATCGGACCGGGACTCCGCCATTCTCCACCTCCTCTATGCATCAGGACGACGCCCGTGCGCCAGGGCTTATATCGCGGTCCTCAGCGCCGCTTTCGGCTGATCGTCAACGGCGGTCGGGCATCGCTAGGCTGGATTTAGCACCGGACGGCCTTCGCTGCCACGTAGTAGGACTCTAGCCGCCGCAATCATCCCCTGAGTGTCCAGTCGCCTCTCCCAAACAGCATAGGCATATATGCTCATCGCTCGTCGGGCCGATGTACCCAAGCTCCCCCGCAGCAGCCCCGGCCTAAACACCCAGAGACCCCGTGACAGCTTACGCCTTTCTTCGGGGTGCATGACAGGCCCTTTTCCTCTTCAAAGGTGGCCCCCACTATGGTAGACTGTGAGTGGAAGAAGAGAAACGCGTGTATGGAGGTGACTGACATGTTATCTCTCGAGATAGTCGGAGTAATGGGTGGTCTGTTTGCCTTCCTGGTGTACGCCATGGTCAGGACCCAGGCAGCCAGAAGGGTACCACAGACAGAACACAAGGCTGAGGAGCACGCCGCGAGGCCCGCGGAGGAGACTCGTTAGTGGTCGGTTTGGAGGGCCCTGAGGCGGGCAGTACTCTAGCCAGTATCACAAGGGTTTGGAGAGGAGGTGAAAACTGTGCTGTCACTGGAGCTCATAGGGATCTTTGGTCTGCTCTTCGTCTTCGTGGCCTACGTGATGGTTGTGACGCAACTTGAGCGCAGGCATTTGCGGGTTTCCGAAAAGGAGAAGGCCCAGGGAGAGAAGCTCGCGGAGTCGGTCCGCCCATCGAGTGGGGCCTAGGCCGGTCGCTGGATAAGACTACACCTAGCTGCGGAGGTTAGTGGTATGTTGACAATCGAGATTACTGCTGCGTTGATCCTGTTGGTCGGGCTGCTGATCTATGCCATGGTCAGGGCCTATCTGGAGAGAACACGCACTCACTTGTTCGGACGGGCCGAACGCGCGGCCACAATACTAGTCGTGGACGACGATACGGACTTCCTCAACATCACGAAGAGGATCCTGGTCAGCCACGGGCACGAAGTCCACACCGCTTCGAGCGGCGCTGAGGCACTGAAAGCGATGCGCGGCTCTTCTGTCAAGCCTGACGTGGTATTGCTGGACATCATGATGGACTACATCACGGATGGTCTGGATGTCAGCAATGCGATGCAAAGGGATCCTCATCTGAAGAGTATCCCTGTGATCATGATTACGTCGCTTACGGGCGTCAAGAGTCACGAGTTGTTCCCTAGCGACCAGCGCGTGGCGGTGAGCGCGTGGCTCAACAAACCAGTCAAGCCCGTGGAGCTGTTGAACACGGTGCAGAAGACTCTGACCGGCGTGGCGGAGGGTGTACCGGTTGGCGTTGGCGTTCCCGCCGTCTCCTAGTGGGCGCGAGGCTATGTTCGCGGGGCCCTTTGTGCCACTAGCGCTGTGTGGTTTCCATAATCACGCTCACGGAGCAGTCGGCAAGGTTTGACCTTCGCAAGTAGGTCAAGCCTTGCTGCGCAAATGCGGTGTGCGCATTCGGTCAGGCCTCACAGCACCCTTGACGATAGAGCAGGTACTGTGCTAAAGTACCTGCCATCGGAGGGCTTCGCTTCATAGAGAACCACTCTGCGGACCATAGACGAATCATACTTGCTTAAGGGGGCAAGAGATGTCCAGAGTCGCTATGTTGATCGATGAGTCGATATGTATGGGCTGTCGCGGTTGTCAGGTTGCGTGCAAGCAATGGAACGACTTGCCCGCGGAAGCGACGACCCAGCAAGGAAGCTACGAAAACCCTCCCGACCTCTCACCCGTCACCTGGACACGGGTCAAGTTCATCGAACGTACTCAAGGCGACAACCTCCAGTGGCTATTCCTGACCCAAGGCTGCTTCCACTGCGGGAATCCAGCCTGTGTGGAGGTGTGTCCCACCGGTGCACTCAAGCAAGACCCTGAGCTAGGTATCGTCACTGTCGAGTGGGAATTGTGCAATGGCTGCGGATACTGCACCCAGTTCTGTCCCTTCGGCATACCGCGGCTGGACACCGATCTGCTCTCGGGGGAGGGCAAAGCCTACAAGTGCACCTTCTGCCAGGACCGGGTCACCAATGGCCTGCCGCCTGCCTGCGTCAAGACGTGTCCCTCCGGGGCGTTCCACTTCGGCGACCGCGAGGAGATGCTATCGATAGGCAAGGATCGGGTGGAGAAGCTGCAACAGGCAGGATTCCCCAACGCCAATCTCTACGGCGAGCACGAGATGGGAGGGCTCGGCAGACTGTACGTCCTCAAGGAGAGACCTCTAGCATACGGGCTCCCGGAAAACCCCCAGTACCCAGCAATGGCCTCACTGTGGCAGGACTTGGTGCAACCGCTGGGCACTCTGGCTTTTGGTGCGGCCGCACTAGCCATGATGGGCTTCTACTTCGTGTCGCGGCGTAACATCAAGATGGAGGAAGTCGAATGATCGGCAACAAGATGCGCAAAGTGGAGCAGGCAGACGAAGCCGGAGCCCTCAGGATCCGATGGATACCGAAGTACAGCGCGATGGAGCGCGTTTTCCACTGGGGTCACACCGTCACCTTCCTCGGGCTAGCTATGACGGGGATGATCTTGTTCTTCCCCTTCCTTCGCCCTTTGGCTCAGGGCGAGAGCGGTCAACTCATCCGCTTGGTCCATCGGGCCACGGCCATCGCCTACGGAGTGCTGCCCCTCATATACATCATACTTGAGCCGCGCCGAGCGCTGATGAGCCTCAAGTCAGTCTTCAAGGTGAGTCGCTACGACGTAGAGTGGGTGAAGGGCATGATACCCTACTACATGTTCGGGCGACATGAGGCAATCGCACCTCAAGACAGATTCAATACCGGGGAGAAGATGAACGCTGCGATCATCATCCTCGGGAGCGTGGTCTTCGCCATCACGGGCCTGCTCATGTGGTTTGGCAAGGGTCTTCTGCCCATCGGCTTCTTCCAGTTCATGGTGCTCCTGCACGACATAGCTATGATAGTGACTGTCTGCATGTTCATCGTCCACTTCTATCTGGCTGTGGTGCATCCTCTGATGTGGGCCGGACTGGTCAGCATGCGGTTCGGTGTGACCTCGGCTGCCTATGCTCAGGAACACCACGCCCTGTGGTACTACGGCGAAGACAAGGCCAACGAGATCTACGAGGCCAAGAAGTCCGAGCGGGCTGCCAAGGACGAGTAGGCCGCAGCCTGATTAGCGGGCCATCCCTTCCCCTCACACAATCGGGACCGGATTTGTCAATCCGGTCCCTTTCTTGCTCCGCATGCCTTCTTCGATTCCAGTCTGGGATGTCACATTGCAGCACAGGCAACAACCCCAAGGGGCAACAGAAAGCTCAGGCGGGAATCATCACCCCTCCTCTTGCTCCCCTACCACCCGGCCTCGTTCTAGGATCTGCTCTCCTGGTTCCATCGTCGGGGGCAGGGTGAAGGTGAAGGTCGTGCCCTCGTCAATCTTCGACTCCACTTCGATGCTCCCACCATAGGTCTCGATGATCTCCTTCACGATCGGCAAGCCCAGTCCCGTGCCGTGCTCTTCCATCTGCTTGGCTTGCGGCGTACGGTAGAACTCCTCGAAGATGCGCGGTAGGTCATCGGCGGCGATGCCGATGCCCGTATCAGAGACCACACCCACTATGCGGCCGTCCTTCTCGTCAAGGGACGCCACCACACTCCCGCCACGGGGCGTGTACTTGATGCCGTTGGAGATGAGGTTGGTCCAGAGCTGCTTCAGATGCTCTTCGTCTGCCAGCATCTCAGGGCGCTTGCCGACCTTCACTGTGAGGGTCAAACCGTTGCGTTGTGCTTCCGCCCGCATCAGGTCGGCCACCTCCTCCAATGTCGTGGCGACCGATACAGTCTTCTGCTTCTTGATCGCCGTGGCCTTCTCCTTCATATGGGCCAGCACAAGGAGATCGTGTATCATCTCCAGGAGCTCGCCACACCTATCGTGGGCGCTCGTTATCATCTCCTTTTCGTCGTCGCCCGCGTACCCGTCCAGAATAAGGCCCAGGTATCCCTGTATGGCGGCTACTGGCGCTCGCAGTTCGTGGGCCACGGTGAGCATGAATCGGCTCTTCATGGCGTCGAGCTTCTCGAGCTCCACGTTCGCCCTCGCAAGCTCCTTCGCCTCCCCCTCGATCGCTTGTAGGCGTTTCGTCTCCAGTGTGAGCCGCCGGTGTTCCAGGCCCTGGCTCACCACCAGACTCAGGTCATCCGACGTGAAGGGCTTGGATATGAAGTCGTAGGCTCCCTTCTTGATGGTCCTTACAGCCGCTTCCACCGTGGCGTAGCCGGTGATGATGACAACCACGATGTCCGGGTCTATCTCACGGATGCGGTCCAAGGCCTCCACCCCACTCATCCCTGGCATCATCAAGTCCAGCAAGACCAGATCGAAGGATCCCTCGCGCAGCTCCCGCAGGCCTGCGGCGCCTGTTTCCGCCACCTCAACCTTGTAGCCCAGAGGCGTCAAAGCCCTGCGGCATCCCTCGCGTATGCCTCTCTCGTCATCAATCACCAGGATGTTTGACTGTTCTCCCACCGCATGACCTCCTGAGCATCTGGTCCACTCACTTGGCGTCTCCCTCCGAAGCCTGGTCCGCCCCCAGCGCCTGGGCTGGCTGTGGCCCCGTACCAGGCAGCCTGATCGGCAAGGTGATAGTGAAGGTACTACCCACCCCCACCTCGCTCGCCACATAGATCTGTCCTCGATGCATCTTGATGATGCCGTAGACGATCGCCAGGCCCAGGCCCGTCCCCTTGCCGATGGGCTTGGTCGTGAAGAATGGCGTGAAGATCTTGCTCAAGTTCTCTTCCGGTATGCCACATCCGGTGTCCTGGAACACGATCGCAACCATATCATCCTCTGCAGGGGCAGTAGCAACGGTGAGCGAGCCGTGCCCTTCCATCGCCTCAGCAGCGTTGGTCATGAGGTTGATGAAGACCTCCTTCAGTTGCGCCGGATCGGCCTGGATGCTGGGTAGATCGGGGTCCAGTCTACGGACGATCTCCAGATCCTGAAACACGGGCTGGATGCTCATCTCCTCAATGGTCTCTGAGAGGAGTGCATTCACATCAGTGCTCTGGGCCAGCACCTCGTTCTGCCGTGCGAAGTTCAGCAGGTCCGAGACGATGGTCTTGCATCGCGTCGCCTCGTCTATGATCATCTTCACATCGTCTCGACGCGGGTCATCCGGGGACAGTTCCTTGCGCATGATGTCAGAGAAGAGGAGGATGGTGCCCAGCGGGTTGTTGATCTCGTGGGCCACACCCGCGGCCAACTGCCCGACGGAGGCTAGCTTCTCCGATTGGATCAACTGCTGTTCAGTAGTCCGCAGTGTCTCCACCATGCTGTTAAAGGATCGCGCCAGGATAGCTAGCTCACCGGTTCCCTCCACGGGCAGAGTTACGGTCCGATCCCCATGGGCCACCCTTTCATTGGCTTCCGCCAGGTCCTCTACAGGCCTGGTGATCGAGCGGGAGATCGGTACGGCTATCATCACGGCCAGGAGAGTAGACCCCAGCGCGATCATGAGGATACGCGCATCGAACTCGTAGACCAACTCCTCGAAGGAGGCCTGCCGAGCTCCGACGTATAGTATGCCTACAATCTGGCCCTCGTGATCGCGCAAGGGCTCATAGCGGGTAATGAAGTTCTCATTCACCACGTAGGCCGGCCCCGTGAAACCAATGCCCTCGACCAGCACCACATCGCGCACCTCTTGAGAAACGCGTGTGCCGACTGCCCGTTCCCCCTGTAGGTCCAGAACGTTCGTGGAGACCCTCAAGTCACCGAAGAAAATGGTCACCGTGTCAACACCCGCCACCTCTTTGATCCGATCTACTATCGTGAAGTCATTGTTGAAGAGATGTCCCACCATCACGGCGCCGATCACAACCCCACGCTCATCCAAGACCGGGGCAACGGCTGTCAGAGTGAGGCCCGCCGTACCCTCCCGAGGGTCGAAGGGTTCCGGGGCAGCCTTTGGGGTGTCCACGATGGCTATTCTGGCTTGCTCGCCGAGCCCAAGGAGGGCCAGCAACTCACCCGGGACTACCTCTGTGGCAGCGAGTTCGCTGCCGGTAGTCATCGCTGCGGACACGACGGGCAGGCCCGACCAGTTGCCGGGCGTCGCGGACGTTACCTCTCCCTGGAAGCGCGCTGTCCTACCGAGCACAGAATCCCCGTCTGCATCCAACACTACAATGAAGTGGCTGGCGGTAACACTCTGAGATCTGATTTCATTCCCCACAGACTCTTCCAGCAGCGCGACCGCGTCGCTCTCGCCTTGGCCGACCAGTCGCAGTGCACTCACCAGCGAAGCGCTCGATGCCAATCTGCGAGCTGCGCTGCTCATCTTCTCCAGCTTGATCTCATAGAAGGCCTCCGCCAGTTGCATGTCTCTGCTCACACGCCTGTCTTGGGCACCTGAGAGATAGTCACCGATCAGCTTCGAAGTCACCAGTGCAGTGGCGCCTACTGTCACGAGGGCGATCAAGGAGAAGAGGATGACCAGCGTAGTTTGAAGACGAAAGCCGAGCAGGCGGTTGATGTGCCTTCTCATCGCGGATCCCCGCGTCCCTTCGGGCGGTACTCAAGTGATCACCGGCGGTCAACATCAGTGCCTCCACTGACTGGTCGCCGCCGGTACACGCAATCCTGCTCCTGTTCTCCGACCATTGTATCCTGATTCACAGCAAGTCACCAGTGTGCTTCACGCAGGACGTGGGGCGGCGTGAGAGCTGCCCCTGCAACCGCCTTGAGACGCCCCCGAGCCCAGTCCAAAGACTGCATCGGCGGCGGTGGGCACGGGCATCGCCTGATACCTGCCCCCGATAGGCTCCTCCCCCTTCTACAGCCTACGGGCCGCTGTACTCGGCCCCCAGTAGGCACAATTACCTAGTGGCGTCACGGCGCATCACCGCCGAAACACCCAAACCCCCATGAGAGTGATACGCCTTTGTCCCAGGTCAAGAACAAGCGCTTTGCCCCTTCAAAGGCCATTTGCGGTGTGGTAAACTACACCCGGTCCGTACTGTGACCGGAACGGCCTCGGCGTAAGCTGTGCCCGTTTCCTGGCCTCGTGATGAGCGCTGGCCCCAGGGCCGCGCAGTCCCAGCTATCAGTGCTGTACGGACCGAGAGCGCGCCGAAGGCCAGCGCTTCGCCGCAGGCGGTGGCATCAAGAGCTTGAGTGCCGTCGAACAGATCCCGTGTACTCAGGCATCCAGAGTGTAATCACCCTGAGAGCAGGACCAGAAAGGAGGTTCCAGACCTACTATCATCCATCGGGACTAGTCTGCCAACTTGATCCTCTTTGGCGCTCCATTCCAGGTCCTGCGAGCCATGCGGCAGGCCGGCAAAGGATGCAGATCGCCAAGGAAGTGCAGAAGGTTGAAGGCGCGGCCCGGCAGTCGGCCAGGGGTGATGACAGGCGGCAGGCCGCGAAACTGAGCGCAACTCGGAGTAGTCCATCGGTCAAGAGCGTGCGAGAGGACTACTCCTTGTGCTGCCAGAGCGTGAGAGAGGGGCAGACGGGAAACAGCGAGCACCCAGAAGGACCCCGCAGTAATCGAGACAAGACTAGTAGAGGAGAACACGGAGTTAGCATGAGTGACAAACTCGCCAACCCAGCACCGCTAGGTCTATTGGCTTTTGGAATGACAACAGTACTGTTGAACCTGCACAATGCCGGATTCTATCCCCTCGACAGCATGATTCTGGCCATGGGGTTCGCGTACGGAGGCATTGC
>CAZOBP010000017.1:0-28723 GCA_964577995.1 uncultured Anaerolineales bacterium | reverse complement strand
TCGAGCGGCTGGTCTCGCCCTACATCGTAGCCTCTCAGTCCATACCCATCGTCGCGCTGGCCCCCCTGCTGGTGATATGGTTCGGCTTCGGCACTCTATCCAAGGTCATCGTCTGCGCACTGACCGTCTTCTTCCCTGTGCTCATCAACACCATTGTGGGCCTCCGTTCGGTGGACGAGAACCTGATCGATCTCATGCGCTCGTATGGAGCCACCCGGCGGCAGATGTTCACGATGCTGGAGATCCCCGCCGCCCTCCCGGTTTTGCTGGGGGCTCTCAAGATAGGCGTCACCTTATCGGTCATCGGCGCAGTGGTAGGCGAATTCGTAGCGGCAGATGAAGGTCTCGGCTTCCTCGTCAACCTCTCCAGGGGCCTCTTTGACACCCCCATGATGTTCGTAGCTCTGTTTGCACTCGTGATCATCGCGCTGAGTCTGTACGGCTGTATCGTCCTGCTGGAGAGCCGGCTCCTGTCGTGGCGCCGGACCAAGTAAGAAGAAAGGAGAGTATTCGAAGTTGAAGAAGGTAGTCTTGATTCTGGTTACCCTGTCTGTTTTAGCCCTGAGCGGCTGCAGCGGTGGTGCTGCAGCTCCTACACCCATATCTCCACCCGAGAAAGTAACCCTGGCCATGGGGTACATACCGAACGTACAGTTCACACCCTTCTATGTGGCCCTCAGCAAGGGCTACTTCGCCGACGAGAAGCTTGAGATCGAGTTCGATTATGGTATGGAGACGGACCTCCTGAGCCTAGTCGGAGCGGACACCTTGCAGTTTGCAGTGGCCAGTGGCGACCAGGTCATTCTTGCGCGCGGTCAGGGCCTACCAGTGGTATACGTGATGACCTATTTCCACAGGTTCCCCGTCGCCGTCGTCTCCCTGGAGGACCTGCCTTTGGAGGAGCCAGCGGACCTCATCGGACACTCGGTGGGCATCCCCGGCCTTTGGGGTGCTAGCTACATTGGCTGGCTGGCACTTCTCAACGCCTCGGGAATAGATGAGCAAGACGTAACCCTGGAGTCCATCGGCTACACGCAAGTGGCCAGCCTGACCGAAGATCAAGTGGATGCGGCCGTCGTCTACGCGGCAAATGAGCCGGTGCAACTACGACAGGCCGGATACGAGCCAAACATCATCTACGTGGCCGACTACATGAATCTGGTCTCCAACGGCATCATCACCAACGAGAAGACGATTGAAGACCGACCGGAACTGGTTGCTGGCCTCGTACGAGCGGTGCTGCGCGGACTGCGCTACACGATAGATTCTCCCGAGGAGGCCTTTGAGATCTGCCTCGAGTACGTGCCGGAGGCAGGTGGCGAGAACAGGGACACCCAGATGGCCGTCCTCGAAGAATCCATCAAGTTCTGGGATAGCGAGACACTCGGCCTTTGCGATCCATCTGTCTGGGAGATGTCGCAGGATTTCATGTTTGAGGCAGGCCTGGCGGAGTCGAAGTCTGACGTGGAAAAGATGTTCACCAACGATTTCATAGTGGAGCCGTGAGTGGCCGCGACGCGACCTGTGCTGGCTGCCGAAGGAATACGCAAGATGTTCCCCAGCCGTGACGGGGAGGTCAAGGCCCTCCACGACGTCTCTCTCGAGGTCTTCGAGGGAGAGTTCGTCAGCCTGGTTGGACCTTCCGGCTGCGGGAAGACAACCCTTCTGCGCATCCTGGGCGGCCTGCTGCAAGCCGACAAGGGCAGGGTCCGGATCGATGGCCGGACCCTGGCCCAGCCTCGCCGCGAGATCGGCTTCGTGTTCCAGAACCCCACTCTCATGCCATGGCGGACCGTTCTCCAGAACGTCACGCTACCCTTGGAGGTACAGGGTAGGAATGGTGATGATTCCCGTAGTCGGGCCATGGAGTTGCTGGGTCTGGTGGGGTTGCTCGGCTTCGAGAACCTCCACCCACATGAGTTGTCCGGCGGGATGCAGCAGCGGGTCGCTATCGCCAGGGCTCTAGTCTACGAACCGTCCATCTTGCTCATGGACGAGCCCTTCGGCTCCCTCGACGCCATTACCCGCAATCAGATGAATCTGGAGTTGCTCCGGATCTGGCATGCCACCGGTAAGACCGTGGTCATGGTCACGCACACCATCCAAGAGGCCATCTTCCTTGCCGATAGGGTATTGGTCATGAGCCCCCGCCCCGGCCACATCCAAGCTGCCGTACACGTAAACCTGCCGCGCCCGCGCGACTCGGAGATCTACTACAACGAGAGCTTCGCCAGCCTGTACCATCGCGTGCGAGACTTGATCTCCCTCAGTTGACCGCCAGCGAGAAAGGTGTTACGATACGTCGGTCCAAGCGAGGTGCGAGCCGTAGGCACCAAGTCTGGTGTCACCAGTTCGGCGAGCACCAATCCACGTTGCCGAAGCACCATTTGACGTTGGGAGAACATCAGCTATTGTAAGTCGGCAACTCAACCTAGCGAATGAGGCGCTGCGCGAAGGTCCGCCAGTAGGCACGCGTGCCGCCCAGGTCAGCACATCGGGTCAGCGCAACCAGGGACAGGTCTGAGCGTAGAGTGAGCGAGTGGTACGGCAATCTCCCAGAGCGAAAGAAGGTAACGTACGGCCTCCTCTTCACGATCATCTGCGTGACTGTGCCCTGCTACGTCTTGGGCTTTCTCGCTCTGGCTATGGCACCACCCCGATTCACGCCCACTCCCACTGAAACGCCCACTTCCATCCCAACCCAGACAGCTACTCACACGCCTACGTCGACCGCTACCGCCACCGAGATACCAACATCCTCCTCTACCGCAACACCAACGAGCACAGCCACCGCCACACCGACGGAAACGCCAACCGAGACCGCCACCTTCACACCAACTGCCAGCTTCACGCCGACGGCTACGGCCACGGACACTCCGACACACACGCCTTCGTCGACGCCAAGCAGCACACCCTCGGAGACTGCTACCCACACGGCCACGGCCACCGAGTCCGCCACGCCCATAAGCACCGGCACCCCAAGTGGTGAGGGGGGCGGCTAGAGGCGGAGGTGTCCAGACAATAGTGCCAACCACTGGTTCTGGTCAGAAACGGTCTTGCCCATGAGAAGTCTCTTCCGCCGCTACAGACAGCTCGCCGTCCCAGAAAAGCGACTCTATAGCCTGCTCACGATCATCACTCTCCTCGCGCTGCTTCTCTACTGCCTGGGCATCAGCAGTTACTTTCTTCGCTCCCAGCTGGTCCCCCAGGTAGCCATGGAAACCCCGCCCACGTCCACGGCCGCCCCAACCTCAATGCCGACCACGCTGGCGACACCCGGGGACACCGCGACCCCCACGGCCACGCTGCCCCCCACTCCCACGCAACGGCCCATACCCACCTTGACCCCAACCCCCGAGAGCGTCAATGTCACCGTGGTCATCACCACCACTGGCGGTCTGACCACGACCACCGTCATCTCAGCTACGGTGACACCCACGCCTGTGCTCACAGCTACACTCACCATCACCTCCGAGGCTCCACTGAGTCCAACAGGCACCGCTGAGCCTGAGGAAGCCCCCGTCGACCCGTCGGAGTCACTGTCCCCATGGACCACATCCTCGTGCGCCTCTGCACATCTGGATCTGATTCACTTCAGCCTCGTGGACATGAACTGCGCGCCGCAATCGCAGCAGCATGGAGGTCGGGGCGACTCTATCCCGGTCTGATGGCTGCTTCGCTGGCGTCCCACTCCATTCGTCCATAGACCCAGGTCGCGACGCATGGCCGATCCATCTATCCGTGAAGCGCTCTTGCAGGACAAGGCCGGTGACAAGGTCCGCTGCCTGACCTGCGAGCGACGCTGTCTGCTGGCCGAGGGTGCTGTGGGCTGGTGCCGCACACGGATGAACAGAAACGGTGTGCTGGTTTCCCTCACCTACGGCCAGGTCTCATCCCTGTCCGCCAACCCCATCGAAAAGAAACCGTTGCACCACTTCTTCCCTGGGAGCGTGGCCCTGACCGCTGGAAGCTGGGGCTGCAATTTCGGCTGTCCCTGGTGCCAGAACTGGGACATATCCAAGTCAGACCCCCGCCCTTCAAGGTACATGTCGCCTGGCGAGTTCGTTGAGACCGCTCTGGCGTGGAACTGCCAGGGGACATCCATCAGCCTCAACGAGCCCACGCTATCGCTGGAATGGTCGCTGGAGGTGTTCCACTTGGCGCGGGAGCAGGGCCTCTACAACACCTACGTCACCAACGGCTACATGACCACGCCAGCGTTGGACGCGCTAATCGCCGCCGGGCTGGACGCCATGAATGTGGACGTCAAAGGAGACGCGGAAGCCGTCCGAAGACACTGCCAAGGCATCGATGCGGAGAAGGTATGGCGCAACTGCCGCCACGCGAAGGAGCAGGGAGTGCACCTGGAGATCACCACCCTGGTCATCCCCAGCGTGAACCATGACGAGGAAACCCTACGGAATATCGCTAGGCGGATCCACGAGGAGTTGGGACGGGAGACGCCCTGGCACGTTAGCGGCTACTATCCGGCCTATCGCTTTCACGCCCCCCCTACGCCGCTGAGCATACTGGAGAGAGCGTGGCGAATCGGGCAGGAGGAGGGACTGCAGTTCGTGTACCTGGGCAACGTGGTGGGCCATCGGCTGGAGAACACCTACTGCCCCCACTGCGGTGAGGTGCTCGTGGAAAGGCGAGGACTCACCGTGCTCCAGAACCGCCTAAGGGATCCCGCGTGCCCGGCCTGTGGGACGGCTATCCACATCGTGATGTGATTGGCAGCGCCGCGAGGCCAACGCTACCAGGCGTACTCGAAGACGATGTCGGTGAACTGCCCGGCCACGCTACAGTCGGTGAACTGGATCTCCACCGTGTTCGACTGAGGCACCGGGTTCCCCTGGCTCTCCACGACGTCGATGAGGAAGGTGAACGGTGAATGGTAATTCTCAGGAGCCAGGGGGGTGAACCCCCACACTCCCGGATCCTCACCATCGCCACTCACCTTGTAGGCCTCATTGCCAGCAAACCTCAAGCGCACCGTTCGGCCATTGACCGGTTCACCGCCCACCCCCGTGATGCTACCCTTCATGTACACAGATCCACAATTGGCGGCGCTCACCATCCCTCCTGAGTATTCGAATTCGTACGACACCGCAGTCGTCGCGGTAGCAGTGGGCGCTGGCGTGGCGGAGGCCGCCGGAGTCGTGGGCGTTGCCGTGGGTGGCACGGTTGTGGAAGTAGCGGTGCCGCCGGTTGCCGTGGCGGTGGCTGGTGCAGAGGTGGCGGTCGGCGCAGCAGTCTGCGTGGGAGTAGGTGCGCCGACGACCAGGGTATTTGTGGGAGTCGGCTCCGGGGTGTTCGTCGCCGTGGGCTCAGCAGTGAAGGTAGGAGTTGGCCCCACAGGTGTCGATGTGAACGTCGGCTGAATGGTGGGCGCCGTGGTCACAACTGCCGTCGGCGTGGGCGCGGGCTCGGCAAGCTCTCTCGATACCATCAGCAGGAGCACGGTGAAGACAAAACCGTTGAGGAAGACCAGGATTCCCAGGATGAGCAGGTATCTCAGCTTCATTCCGTCCCCCTTACTCGTTTCCCCAGCCCTGCTTCGGACTACCTAGGGTATCACCAGCGCCTGCCCTGCCCGGATCGCGTTCGGATTGTCCAGCCCGTTCGCCTGAGCGAGCGCGTCCGACGTCACGCCGTACATCCCGGCTATCTCGCTCAAGGTTTCCCCCTCTTGGACGACGTGCACCCTCTGCCCCACCGTCGAGGACGGCGTGGACGCCGGCACCCCTGTGCCCTCCTCTTCTGGAACGGACGCGGGTGGCACCGGAATGACCAGCACCTGTCCTTCCCTGATGATGGCGTCTGCGTCCCCCAGATTGTTCGCCTGGACGATGGCGTCCACGGTGACGCCGTAGTTCCGGGCGATCTCGCTCAGAGTCTCACCCTGCTGCACGACGTGTGTGCTCGGCATCGGAGAGATCGCCGGCGATGCTTCGGGGGTAGGCGTGGCTTCAGCCGGCGTAGTGGGCGTGGCGACAACCACGTTGAAGGGGGTGAAAGTGGGCTTGGCGGTCCTAGTGGGCGTGGGCGTCGGCTGGCGGCTTCCCGAGACCATGAGAACCAGACGGCTGAAGATGAGGTAGTTGATCAGCAAGAGAACAACAATGAGCGCAATCTCGCGTCCTCTGCTTCTGATTCCTCTCCGAATCGCGCCCCATCGGCTCGTTGAGTCCATTTCGCTCCCTCTCCAGCTTCCCGTGCCCATTATACCGCTGCCGAGCCGGTAAGCTCAACAGCGTTCGGCATGCGACTATCCATCCACCCTTGAGGGCCGCACCCATTATACTCCTTTCGCTCCAGCGAGACCACTTGCATACGATGATGGCATGGAGAAAGGAATATGAAGCACATACGCCGTACAGGCATCCAGTGGTCATTTACCGACAGAAGTCGTATAATAGCGATCTGGACACGCAGTGACGACCCGCGTAGCCAAGCTCCCGGAGAGGTGATGACCATGGAAATCGATATCGATCCGCAATACTACGTGGATGTCGTATTGAGACACTGGAAGGTCGTGATTGTGGTGTTCCTTGTGGCGACTCTGGCAGCGGGAGCAGCTAGTTTCGTCCAGCAACCCACTTACGAGGCGACGGTCATTCTCACTGAGGAGACCTACGAGTTCTACGCTGTACCTCGACTCTCTTCTCTCGACAAAACAGTGGTGAAACTCTACCCGACTCTGGCGAGTACAGAATCTGTTGAGAGCCGTGTAATCGGAGTTCTGGGGCCGAGTCTCTCCGCAATAGAGCAGAGACCCGGCATTCTGAGGTCTCTGGTAACTGTGCACGAGGACCCGGAAAACCCAGCACTGTTTCGCATCAGAGTTCGTGGGGACGATTCACAGAAGGCCGTCTTGATCGCCAACGCATGGGCAGAACAGTATGTTGAAGAGGTGAGCAGCAAAGCGGTGGCACGGAGTCCGCAGCTTGAAGCTGCCGAGGAGGACCTTGATTCGGCAGAGGCGGCCCTGACTGAATTCAGACAACAGACGGGACTGGGCCTCTCGGGCCTGATTGATGAGACAGGGGTATTCGATATATTCGTTACACTCGGCCCTGCGGGAGTGCAACTCGAGAAGAAGCTCGACCTCCTGGCCGAGCATCGGCAGGTGCAAGACAATCTAGAGCTAGTGCTGCACAGTGCACAAGTGGCGAAGGACACTGGTGCAAGCATTGACGACCTGCCCCTGCAGCTCCTCAACCATTGGATCATCTCCGACCGAGGCCAACTCTCTGTCGATGTAGTCAAGGATCAGGAAAGCCTGGATCAGGTCATCCAGTTGCTCCGGTCTGAGGAACAGGCCATTTCTGGCGTGATCGACCAACTCGCCAGTGACGCGGATGCTCTTCAGGAGGATCTGGCGCGCGATCAGCGAGAACTGGACCGCCTCATCCGCGCCCGCAAACTAGCGGAAGCGGCCTACGAAGCTCTCGTCAGCGAGCTACAGGAGTCTACTCTTCTTCGGACAAACACTCAGATACTGAGCAGGGCAACCACAGCCAGACGGCTGGATCCCAGCGCAAAGCTCAGCGTCGTCCTGGGTGCGGCACTGGGACTGGCTGGCGGCGGCGTAGTGGCATTCGTGCTTGAGTACTTTGAGGTCTTGCGCAAGAAGCGCTCTGTACACTCCCAGTAGGCCTGCCCACTGGGAGTCGGTCGCACGGTCGCTTTGTATGCCGACGATAGTACCTCTTCCGAAGCCTGCCGATCACCAAGTCGATGCGGGCTTCGCCCTATTTGCAGCATGAGATCTTCGAGAACCTTGTCTTGGTTGCAGAGTGAGTGGCGGTGGCTCGTAGTCTCCATCTTGGTGGGTCACTTCGCGCTGAGCGCTGTCTACAGCGTCGCTACCCCCATCTGGGAGGGTCCCGACGAACTGGGCCACTATCGCCACGTGCGATTCTTGGTTGCAAACCTGTCCCTCCCAGGACCGGAGGCCTCCTCCTCGGCTCTCGATCAGCTCACCCATCCACCCCTCTACTACATGGTAACGGCGATCCTGACATCCTGGGTGGACACGAGCGACAACCTGACACCCACCGCCAACCCCTTCGCCGCCACGGGGACGATGGAAGGAGGAGCCAACAGCTTCATCCACTCCGATGCAGAGGCCTTTCCCTACCACGGGACCGTCCTCGCGGTTCACGCTGCGAGGCTGGTGTCCGTCGCCATCGGCACTCTGTCACTCCTGGTCACCTACAAGCTAGCACGCCTGCTATTCCCGAACAGACATGACGTCGCCCTGGGTGCTACGGCGATCAATGCATTCTCACCCGGTTTCCTATTCATGAGCGGAGTCGTCAACAACGACATCATGGTCACTCTCTTCACTGCTCTGGCCCTGCTACTGTCGGTCAGACTAGTCGTGCGTGACGCCGGCTGGAAAGATCTGCTGGCTCTGGGCGTTTGCACCGGCCTGGCAATCCTGTCGAAGTACAACGCTCTCGCCCTGACCCCTCTGGTCGTCATCTCTGCTGGCGTGGCCCTGGCCAAGCGCATCAGACGTAGAAAGTCCCTGGTCATCTCGTTGGGAGGGGTGTTCCTCCTCCTCCTCGGCCTGGCGCTGGTCTCCAGTTGGTGGTTCCTGCGCAGCGTGGCGTTGTTCGGCACCGCGACTACCCGGTCCGCCAGGGTTCTGGCCCAGTTTGTCGAGGATCTCCGCGACCCTGCTGCCGGACTAGGGCGCATGGACTGGGCCCTGCTCCCGGACGGATTGAGGTACTTCTACACGTCTTTCTGGGGCGTATTCGGATGGGGAAACATAAGCGCCGGGACGTGGGTCTACCAGGTATTGGGCCTGCTCTGTCTGGCTGGGTCGGTGGGTCTAGTCCTCTTCCTGCTGGGCAAAGCCAGCCGATCCCTCAAAGGTGCGGCCCTCCTACTGCTCCTGGGCTTCATGCTCTTCTGTCTCTTGGCCATCTATCGCACGCTCACCTTCAGCGATCCGGTCCTGCGCGGCCGATACGCCCTGCCCACCCTCTCTGGAGTCAGCGTTCTCCTGTCCCTTGGCGTAGTCCACCTCACGCCTCGTAGGCTGGGGCGCACACCCATCTTCCTGGTCAGCCTGACGGTACTATTCATGGGCCTCATAGCACCCTTTCGCTACATCGCGCCTGTCTACGCTCGCCCCCCAATTCTCTCAGCGGATGAGCCGTTGCACGTCGAGAACCCGTTGAACGCGCGCTTCGGAGAGAGGATAGAGCTGGTAGGGTATGAGCTAGGAGTGTCAAGAGCAACCACGGGTCAGTTCGTTCCCATTACTCTCTACTGGCGTGCTTTGGCTGAGATCGAGGAGAACTACACGGTTGGCCTGAGCCTCGTCACACCGGATGGAACGCCCTACGGCCAGGTTGCCACATACCCGGGCCGTGGCAACTACCCGACTTCATTATGGAACGTGGGGGAGATCGTCCAGGACTCATACCAGGTCCGTCTGAGTCGGAAGTTTCCCGCTCCGGGCCTGGCCCGCATCTACGTTGCCCTGTACACCTATCCTGCAGGGGAACATCTGCCCGTCTCGTACGACTCGGGAGCACCGGTCCACCGTGCGGCTGTGTTTGGCAGCCTGCCTGTGGAGTTCGCAGAGACACCGGACTACTCAATCCAGCACGAGCTCCGCTACCAGCTTGGTGATCGAGTAGCTCTGGCGGGATACGACCTTGAAGACAGACTCTTCAGCACGGGATACGGCTGCGTGACTCTGTACTGGCAGGTCCTCGGCGACATCGCAGAGGACTACTCAGTATTCGTACACGTGGTCAACGATCAAGACCAGACTGTGGCCCAGAACGACAGCCAGCCCCGGGGTGGGTTCTACCCCACCACCTACTGGCAACAGGGTGAGACCATAGCAGACCAGCACTGCATCAGTCTCCCCAGCAACGTGCAAGGAGGGAGCTATCAAGTATTCACGGGCATGTATCTGCTAGAGAACATGCAGCGTCTTTCCGCGTTCGACGCCGACGGCAATCGTATTCCCAGCGATCGGTGCCTTCTGTCGGATTGGATCACTGCCTCTTCCAGCCATCGCTCATACATGCCGGCAGTCCTCCAGTGATCAGCTGCCGTATATGATCTCTGGAGTAGCATCACGGCAGATCGAAGCGTTCCGTGGTAGCCTGATCATGGCATCTTCGTCCGGGACAGATGGCCGCATACCTGCGTGACCTCACCTCGCGCCGCCTGGCACTTGTGGCAGCCTTCCTGTGCCTGAGCCTGTCGAGTGGCCTGCTGTACAGCGTCATCATCCCCCCGTGGCAGGCGCCTGATGAGCCCCGTCACCTCGAGTACGCCATCCTGCTCTCCGAGAAAGGCTGGTTTCTCACCAGACAGGATACCTCCCCCGATCTACAGCGAGACATGATGACCTCCATGCTCCAGTCCGACTTCTGGACTCTCGTAGGCCGCGAGGAGCCGGATAGCGTGCCTGCCTCCTTCTCGGACGACCCATTCCTCAAGCTTTCCGGCACTCAGCTTGGCGACGAAAGCCCTCTATACTACCTGCTGCCAGCACTAGCATTCAACGCCCTGCCCGAAGGAGACCTCCTCGCCAGACTGTACCTTATGCGCTGGTTCTCGGTCCTTCTCAGCGCGGCAGCTGTGACCGTTGCAAGCTTGACTGCCTTCGAACTGTTCCCAGAGGACCGTTTCATGATTGTCGCTGTTCCCGCCTTCGTGGCCCTCCTTCCCATGTTCTCCTTCATCGGAGCCTCGGCCAATAACGACGTTCTCTCCGTTCTCTTCGTTTCGCTTTTCACGTGGCAACTGGTCAGGATGTTCAACAGGGGTCTCTCGTGGCGCTCCGGCCTCACCCTCTGCGGCCTGGCAGCTCTCTCTCTGCTGGCCAAGAGAACGTCCTTCTTCACTGTGACCCTGATCCCGGTGGTCATCGCAGTCCACGTGCACCGCCGCCGGGTCCCTCTGAGCCACTGTTGCAGATGCGCTGTCGCCGCGGGTTCCATGCTCACGCTGCTGCTGTTGGCCATACTCCTGAGCTGGCGAGGCGGAGACGCCGCTCAGTGGATGCCGCTGCAAGGATCGTCGGCTGATACGAGGAGCGAAACACTCGCCAGGTCCGGCAGTTACTCGCTCGAGGCGACAGACGGCAGACTGATGCAAGCACTGCCCTTCAACACAGTCAGAGCCCTGCGCGGGAAGACGGTCACCCTCAAGGCGTGGGTCACCAGCCCTGGGGCAAGGCAGCGGGGATCGATAATCATGGAGGATGACCAGGGGCGGAGCGCGAAGGTCTTTATCGCTGGCTCAGGATGGACGCGTCATGAGGTGACGTTTGAGGTCACCCCCTCAGCCAGGACCATGAGAGTGATCCTCGATTCCAGTCCCGGTCCTGAGCAAGGTGGTGAAGGTCTGTTCTTCGATGACCTGTCTCTGCTGGAAGAAGGGCAGGAAGCGCGCAACTGGCTGGGGAATGGCTCGGCGGAGATCCCCGCCCTCCGTCTCCAAAGGCCCGCCCGTGTCGCCAGTGGCTACTTGTCGTCGAGCCAGTTGCTCGATCCTCGCAGCTACGATCCTACCTCACTGAGAAGGTACCTACTCTACACTCTGCTGACCTTCGCCGGGTTCTGGGCCAACTTCGGCTGGCTTACACTACCGCTGGATCCAGGATGGTATGCCCTGCTCGCACTGGTTGCACTGGTCTCGTTCGCAGGTCTACTGTCCTGGGGGATTGGACTGCTCAGGGGCCTCCGCGCAAAGGTGAAACGTGCACCGGGTTCCTCCGACACAGTTCTGCTCGTCTTCCTCGTCGGCTTCGCTCTCCTGGTTGTGCAAACGTTCCTCCCCATGATAGGCAGCCAATGGCAGCCACAAGGCAGATACCTCTTCCCCGGGCTGGTGATTATCGCCACCCTTTTCTCCTTTGGCCTGCGCCGCCTGACACGTCGGCTGAAGGCCAGCATCGTGGCCGCCACGTATGTGGGCAGCTTGGTCCTGTTCGACGCTCTCTGCCTCGTCGGCTACATCACCCCACACTACCACGGCTGATCCCATCGCCCACGACTGGCCGGCTCCGTGCCCGGTAGGCCGCGCTGGGCATCTCTACTCCAGCCTTGCCAGTGTCGTGAATGGCTGGTAGAATCGCTGCAAGATGGGCAATCGCGCAGCTCCGCAGCGTGCCGCAATCTTTGTCCTCACGGCAGCCCTCTACGCACTGCTTCTTCTCCCCGCTGTCACACTGCAAAGGCCGCCGCAGAGCAGAGGAGTCGTCTGGGAGCGCATTGGTCAGGAGATGACCAGCCACGCACCAGTAGTCGCTCTGGCTCTCCACCCCGGCGACCCAGACGTGGTGCTTGCCGGTGCCTATCACGATTCGGGATTGTACATAACCACTTCGGGCGGGGAATCCTGGAGCGCCTCAGTTCGTGGCCTAGACGGTCTGTCGGTCTTCGCCTTGCAGCCGGATTCCACAGACGGCCGCACTGTGTACCTTGGAGCCACCAACGGCCTCTATCGCTCAACGGATGGCGGTGACTCCTGGCATACGATTGCTGGTGAGCTGCCGAACGCCCCGGTATATGCCCTGGCCATGGGCGATGGTGGCAGACTCTATGTGGGAACCGACGGCCACGGGCTTTACGTCAGCACGGACGGCGGGCGAACCTTCACGCGGGCCGCTCAGGGGCTGGTCGGGACTACCATCCTCAGCCTGGCCATTGATGACTCTGGACGCACCATTGTGGTCGGCACAAGTGGAGAGGGCTTATACGTTAGTCACAACGAAGGTGGAACATGGAACCAGGTTCCTGAGCTGAAAGGCTCCTTCATCTCTCACGTGGCCCTGGATCCAAGGAGCAACTCCGGGTTCGCCTGTAGCCGAGACGGCCTCTGGCAGACACAAGACAACGGCCATTCCTGGACCAGAGCCGACACTGGGCTGCAGGGTCGTGTGAATGTGGTGGTCTTCCACCCCGTTGACAGCCGAACCGTCTTCGCGGGCTCGGCCAGGGGGGACCTGTTTCGCAGCGACGATGGCGGCCGCACGTGGAAACAGTGGGCTTCCCTGAAGAGGGCCATCTACACCATCGCCGTGCACCCTACATACCCGGAGCGAGTGTACGTAGGGGCCTGGGACGGCGTCTACTCCACTTCCGATGGCGGCATCAGTTGGCAGCAGAGGAACCAGGGACTGGGCAGTGTGCCCATTGAGGCCCTGGTCCTAGACGAGCAAGATCCCCGAGTCCTGTGGGCTGGCAACACCTTCGACGGTGTCTACATGTCAACAGACGGCGGTAACTCCTGGGCCAAGACAGCAAACGGGCTGGAGGAAGGGGAAAGCGGCTACGGTGTCCTGTCACTCGCCATACCACCGTCCAATCGTGACCTGCTGTACGCAGGCACCAATGGGAGAGGCGTCTACGTGAGTGCCGACGGCGGCGACACGTGGGCGCCCACCGGAACCGCTCTCCAGGCCGGCATTGGGGCCATCGCCGTTCTTCCAGGAGACGAGAGACACATATACGTACGCGTCTTCTACGACCGCGTATACGAGAGCACCGACGGCGGGGTCTCATGGCGCCCCTGCTGGGAGGGCATGAGTGACGAGTTGGAAATCATATCCCTGACCATTGATGGACAGCGTCCCTCGATCCTCTACGCGGGGAGCGAAGATGGCTTGTACACAACCAACGACGGGGCCTCCTCCTGGAGCAGAGCAGGCTTGGAAGGGATGAGTGTCTTCTGCGTGGCCATCCATCCCCACCATCGAGACCTGATCTACGCTGGCACCACGAGAGGGGTCTTCCGAAGCAACGATGGTGGGCTGAGCTGGCACCCGTGGGGCGAAGCCCTCGCACAGATCACCGTCTCTGCGCTGGTGCTGGATCCTGACGACCCTCGCACCATGTATGCAGGCACGAAGTACCATGGCTGTCTCCGGAGCGAAGATGGAGGCCGTATCTGGCTGCCGGCGAGCGACGGGTTGGCTGTCTCCAGCGTGAGCTCCCTGGTCATACATCCTGACGGTGCCGTACTGTACGCAGGCACACCCGATGGAGTCTACAAGGGGGTTGTGCAGTGACTGGCGCCGGGCTCAGCGCACGAGAGAATCGGAGAATCTCACACATACGTCATCCTCGAGCCACCAAGAGAGGGGCATCCTCGAGATACGGCCTACACACGTTGTTGCTGCTGTCCGTAGTGGCACTCTCGGTCAACTCATGCCAGATCCATCGCCTCGAGCCAGATCGAGTGGCACACGGGATGCACACCCTGCGTGGCGACGGGAGAGAACTCGCCCTTGCACACGAATCAGGCTTCGACTGGGTGGTTCAGGTCTTCAGTTGGAGGGAAATCGCCCGGTGGCGCGGTCTGTACAACTGGGAACAGCCGGACGCTGTGGTTCGGGGAGCCGAGTACCTCCAACTGAACCTCGTGGTCCGGCTCGATCAGCACCCTGACTGGGCTCGCTCCCAACCGGCCGAGAACGCTCCCCCGGACGACTTGGGCGACTACAGCGACTTCGTTTATGCCGTCGCTTCGCGGTACAAAGGGCAGATCAGAGGATACATTATCTGGAACGAGCCCAACCTCGCCGATGAATGGGGCGGCGACGAGCCCGATGCCGAAGCCTACGTGGAGATGCTCAAGGTGGCCTACGCCAGGATAAAGGAGGCCGACCCCAACGCTCTTGTGGTTAGCGCAGGGCTGGCTCCCACCAACGACCAGACCGCCCTGGCAGTGGACGACAGGCTCTACCTGGAGCGAATGTACGAAGCGGGAGCCAGTGAGTACTTCGACGTGCTGGGCACCCACGCTTATGGGTTCGGCCATCCACCCGATGATCCCCATGACGCCCATCAGGGTCTGAACATTGCCAGGGTGCACGATCTCAGGGAGATCATGGTGGCCCACGGCGATGGAGACAAGCCCATGTGGGTCACCGAACTGGGCTGGACCACCTCGCCGGCGCAGCACGAAGCGTGGCAGCGAGTCAGTCCCGAGGAGCAGGCCGAGTACCTGGTTGAAGCTTTCCGTATCGCCCGGCAAGAATGGTCCTGGCTGCAACTGATCACCGTGTGGAACGTCGGCTGCGGCCTATCCGCCGATGACGACAGAGCTGGGTATGGGCTCATCGATCCAAGCGGCGAACCCAGGCCAGCGTACCGTGCCTTGACCGCGATGCCAAAGGGCGGAATACTTGCCCGGCTGAGGGATACTCTGCAAGCAATGCAACGGGTCACTACTAGGGCACCGTCCGATGAGCGTCCGCGAGCCCTCGCCGAGGACGTGATCATCCATCTGGGGGACAACCACTGGCCCACACCCTGGGTCCCTCTGTACCAAGGCCAGCTCCCCAGCCCCGTCTGGACCGGTGAGTTCTACGTTCGAGACCCTGAGGAGGGCACGTGGATGCTGCACATGGAGGTCATGCAGAACAACGAGCGCACCAACTACCTGCTGGTGAACGGCCACCCTGTGCAACCGCCGTACCTTCCCACAGAAGACTACAGCCGAAGCTGGGTGTCCCTCAGCTATCAGATTCCTGCCGATTATCTGCAACCAGGAGTGAATGAGATCACCGTGGTTGTGGGCAAGGAGATCCCTCCTCGCCACCGGCCTGGCACCTACGAGGATCTTCAGTTCAGGAACATCTCCTTCGAAAGATCATAGGTTCCGCCCAGCACGCTAGCGCAGCTCTTCCAGACTCTCGCTGGCCGTCTCGTTGCCCGGGTCCAGCTCCAAGACCCGCTCGTAGGCGCCTGCTGCCTCCTCTTCCCTCCCGGCCAGCCGGTAGGCATCTCCCAGGTCCAGGTAGTAGGGTGCCACCTCCGGAGCGAGTTGCACGCCTATCTCGAACTCGGCTATCGCTTGAGGAAGTCGCTCCAGAGCCTGATACACCTCGCCGAGAAGCACGTGGTAGGCCGCCTCTCCCTCCTCCAGCCGTACGGCCTCCTCTGCCGCCAAGACGGCTTCATCGAGCAACCCCTGGTACCGGTAGGTATCGGCCAGCATGGCATGATAGAGAGGATTGTCAGGCCGCAATTGCAGGGCCATCTGGTACTCGCTAGCTGCCTCGGCCAGGAGGCCCTCAGCGCGATAGATGCTGGCTCGTCGGGAGTAGACTCCCACGTGAGAAGCGTCCAGCCGCGTGACTTCCTCGTACTGCACCATAGCCTCGTCGAACCGGCCCAGGGCCCGATACACGTCCCCCAACTGCAACCGGTACTCAACGTTGTCCCCATCCATGGCGACCGCTAGGGCAAACTCGTTCGCCGCCTCTTGCTGGTCACCCTCAACGTAGCGCAGGCTTCCCAAGAGAAAGTGGTAATCGCTCTCGTGGACAATGCCCCTGGCCAGCAGCCCCTGGTACAGTCCCAGAGCCTGCTGTGAGTCCCCACGAGCGATGTAGATGAGAGCAAGCCCTTCGTACGCCGAGTAGTAGTCGGGGTCCTCGGCGATGGCGGCTTCGTACTGCTCCACCGCCTCCTCCTCACTCCCATAGAACCTAAACAACTCCCCCAGCGTGAAGTTGAAGCGCGTCTCCTGAGGGAACAACTCGTCGGCTTGGCGAGCGACACTGGTGCCCAGCCGGATGACCTCCTCATCGCTGAGCTCGGATTCCCTGGCCAGGGCGAGGAGTACGTTGATGTCCGAAGTGGTGAAGGGAGCCAGCAGATCTCTCTCCACGGTGTTACTACCGCTGTGCCCTTCGAACACCACGGGCGGCAGGAAGACGTAGCCCTCCAGTTCCTGGGCCAGCGGCCCGCCAGGTCTTAGATGGCGATAGTTGGGATTGGGGTCCAGCAGCCACGCTGCGTCGTAGCCCCACGCCAGGTCGGGAAATCTGTGCCAGTCGTCCAGCACCACTCTCGACGGACAGGGACAGGAAGCCAGATACCGCACGTCGCTCGCGTCGTAGCCATAGTACAGCAAGCGGTCGGCGTAATCCTCGCCGGTGGCTACTACCACCTCTGACGGCCCGACCACGGCCTGAAGAAAGGAGGACGCCTTGTCCCAGGGCTGCTTCCCCTCGTCCCAGAGCCTGCCCAAGGCCCCCAAACTAAGCATGCCCAAGACCGAGCAGAAGATCGCCAGAGCGACAGGCGTGGCCATCGCGCGCGCCTTCGCCCCGGACCACCTTCTGGCAGCCCATCGCGAGACCAGGTCTCCGAGCCCCACCAAACCGGCTGAAACCACGATCAGGAAAACGGGCAGCACGAAGATCACGTATCGAAGTCGGAAGCTGTGACCAGCCGGAACGAGGAGCACGACGACGAACGGCAACACCATCCACAGTGCAGCGAGCACCAACTGCTGTCGTGCGCGCCGCACCAGAAAGTAGAGACCAAGACAGAGAGCCAACAGATAGCACAGGAGCGCCAGTCCCGGCCCCGCACCGAACAGATCCAGGATACCGGCGAGATAGCTGAGGCTCGTACGGCTCACCGCCGTAGGCACCCGACCTGCCAGACCCTTTTGCCCCAGGAGACCGCTGAGGGTGAAGGGCAGCATGGGCAGGTAGAGTAGGGCCATCACGACGGCCGAGGCCAGGAAAGAGAAGAAAGGCTCTCGTCTCCAGGGGCGCGGTGTCTCCGGCCTCGCGGCAGCGGGTCCTGCCCTGAGGCGCCCGTGCAGCACCGACGACACCGCATATACCCCTTGCACCGCCAGGAAGAGAAAGGCGAAGAGGTGGGTATACGCCGCCAGCGTCGAGCTCACAACGTAGCCCGCCCAGGACCGGCCGTCGTTGTGGCGCAGGCCCCTGTAGAAGAAGTATAGCGATACCGTGCCCAGCAACATCAGCAGCGCGTAGTACCGCGCCTCCTGTGAGTACCGGATGTGGAAGCTGGAGATGCTGAGCAGGAACGCCGCCACGAGCCCTTGCCGCGGACCCAGCAGCCCCTTGCCCAGAACGTACGTGGCAGCGATGGCTAGCACTCCAAAGAACACTGATGGCAAGCGAAGGACGAAATCGCCCTGGCTCAGCAGGCGGAAGAGGTAGGTGCTGAGGAAGTAAAGGGGTGGAGCGGGGATGAGGGGAACCTCCAGCGGCCCCCTGATCACCTCCAACGGCGACCTATCCGGTGAGGTGTAGAGAGCGGTGCCCAGTTCGTCGTACCACAGGCCCTTGCCGTCCAGCTCGTACAGGCGCAGCCCGAAGCCCAGTAGCAGGACCAGCACCAGCAGCCACCGCAGCGCCCACCCATCCTGGCGCGCCTCGCGCTGGCCGTGGTAAGCAAGCTGCTGCTCCCGACCCCGCCGCCTGCGTGACCTAGTCTCCCGCGTCTCAGTTTGACTCAACCGTCCTCCTCGCCACTGCAACTCAGGGTGCCCGAAGGCGCCAGACCCTCTGGGAGGACTCCTGGGAAGCAGGATAGCCACCAGAGGCTATGAAACCCTTCGCGGTCCAGGCCCATGGTATTATAACATGGCACCCCGGTCGGGCAAAGGATTTCCAGCATGGGAATGCACGGCACGCGCGACTTGCAGTATGGAGCGCCACGCCCCTGCGCAAGACGGCCACATACAGAGCAAGCACCTTGACAGAGGCGCCAGACTCTGGTATAGTGGGTGCAGACCGAGTGACAACGCTCACGGCACAGTCTCGAACGGGTCAAGGAGGAACAGCGATGAGAAGAGCGAGCTATGCACTGCTGTGTGTCGGCCTCTTGGCGCTACTCGCGATCCCCGCAACGGCCCTTTCACAAGATAGCACTGATTCGGGCTGGACAGATTCCCCGCCCATCCTCGACGGCACCATCGGCGCTGGAGAATGGTCCGACGCCACCAGAGTCGACCTCCACCCCCTTAAGGAGTTGAAGGGCGCACCCCTGGGAGGCGACGGAAACAGTCTCCCGCTGGGCGAGCAGGTCTCACCCCAGCAGGTCAGCGGATGGGCCCGCTTCATGAACGACAGCCGCTATCTCTATCTGGCCGTCTCGCTGGACATCGGTGCGCCTGCGGGAGACCCCGACTGGTGGAGCGACTGGCTGTACTTCCTCTTCGAGGACGAACCGCCCATGGGAGACGGGAGCTGGGCCGCCAACCTCTGCACGCAGAACCCGGATGAAGGCGCTTACGTATCTGGTAGCATGCGCGGCCCGCTGCCTGACTACGACGATGACTACTTCGCGCCGTTCTCAGAGGCGGGCCCATGCCCGCCCTGGCAGTACGACCCGCCGGGGTACAGGCGAGCTTTGAGATGGGGCTCCACCAATTTCGAGGTACGGTTCGATCTGAGAAACTCCGCGTTGGACGTCGCGCCGGGCGATTGCTTCAACGCCGGCATCCACATCCAAACCTCTGAATACTACTTCACAGAGGAATGGAATGGATACGGTGGCGCGGTCTGGCCTGAGAACTGGCAGGAGGAGGACATGCCAGACGTCTTCCAGCAGGTGTGCCTTGCTGAGGAAGAGGAGTTCGTGCCCGAACCTGCGAGCGTGGCCCTGCTAGGGACCGGTCTGGCCGGCCTTGGCGGCTACGCAACCCTGCGCTGGCGCTCACGGCGCAAGGAGTAGCACGCTCACCCAAGAGCCGAGACACCAGTTGAGAATCGAGTGGCATGGGATAGTCTCCCATGCCACTTTGCCTACCCACCCGAATGTGCCCCAGCGTGGCGACGCCGCGCCATGAACACCGAGCGGTACAAAGGGCCGCGCTGTTGCGCAAATCGGCCATGTATACACCAAGTAGCTTGACAGGAATGACACATTCTGGTATACTGGATGCAAAGCGAACGACAGTGCCCTCAGCACAGTCTCGAACGAGTCAAGGAGGAAGAGCGATGAGCAGAGCAAGGAACGTACTGCTGTGTGTCGGCCTGTTGGCCCTCATGGCCATCCCCGCAACGGCCCTCTCGCAGGGTGGCATTGAGTCGGGCTGGACCTACTACCCACCGAACCTCAACGGCAAACTCGCCTCCGGCGAGTGGACCGATGCCACACGAGTCAAGCTCCATCCGCTCGAGGGCGATTTCGTCGCCGCGCCCCTGGGAGGCCAGCTGGGTGACCTGACCCTGGGTGAGGATGTCAGCACAGAGCAGGTCAGCGGGTGGGCTCGCTTCATGAACGACAACCGCTACCTCTACCTGGCGGTCTCCCTGGACATCGGCGCCCCTGCTGGGGATCCCGACTACTGGGGCACCACGTTCTACTTCCTGTTCGAGGATGAACCCACCCTTGGTGACGGGAGATGGGCCGCCAACTTCTGCACCCAGAGCCCGGACGAAGGTGGCTACATATCTAAAAGCGCCCACTACGTGGGGACTGACTACGACTACGACTACTTTGCGCCGGCTTCAGAGGATGCTTGGTGTACACCTTGGCAGTACGACCCACCCGGGTACAGGAGAGCTTTGGGATGGGGCTCCACCAACTTCGAGGTGCGGCTCGATCTCCATACCTCGGCGCTGGATGTTGCGCCAGGCGATTGCTTCAACGCCGGGATCTTCCTCGAAACTAACGAGGGGTACTTTGGGCCCCCGTACTGGAAGGGAGACGGTGCGGCAGAGTGGCCCGCGGGGTTGCTCGAGATCGACCAGGAGCCGAATTGGCCCGACACCTTCGGGCAGGTGTGCCTCGCTGAGGAAGAGGAGTTCGTGCCCGAACCTGCGAGCGTGGCCCTGCTAGGGACCGGTCTGGCCGGCCTTGGCGGCTACGCAACCCTGCGCTGGCGCTCTAGGCGGAAGGAGTAGCACGCTCACCAGATAACCGAGGCATCTGTTAGGAATCGAGGGGCATGGGAGAATCTCCCATGCCCCTTTGCTCATCTACTGAACCTGCTCGGGCGTGGCTATGTTGCGGCGTGAGCGACGCACGGTACACGAGGTCATGCCGCTGCGCAACATGTCTGCGTTTATACTGATTGCCTTGACAGCAGCAACAGATTGTGATATGCTTGGTGCAGGAGGAACGACAGCAGTCTCGGTACAGTCTCGAACGAGTCAAGAAGGAAGAAGAGAGATGGGCAGACTGAGCACCGTACTGCTGTGTTTCGGCCTCTTGGCGCTTCTCGCAGTGCCCGCAACGGCCCTCTCCCAAGGTGGCGTTCAGTCCGGCTGGACCGACTCTCCACCGAACCTCAACGGCAGGCTGGGCCCTGGCGAGTGGGCCGATGTCGCGAGAGTCAATCTCCACCCCTCGGAAGCGAACGGAGCTACAGGCCTGGAAGGCAAGCTGGGCGACCTGATCCTGGGTGAGGAAGTCAGCACCGAGCCACAATGGTATCTGGACCGCAGGGCGACGGTCGAGATGATGAAGAAGGAAGCGGAAGAGAAGAGGCAGCATCCTTGGTAGAGGTTGGTGGATGAGTCAGTGGCAGCAGGCATTGAGAGAAGCACTACAATCAGGGCTGGTCGCCCACGCGGAGGATGGGCGGGAGACCCAGGCGTGGTTGGAGTTTGACCAGAAGAGCGGGACGGTGCGCCTGGAGTGGAAAGATGACGACGACCAGCGATGGCATCTGACTATCCCACATGCGGTGCTTATGGCCTTAACGAAGGCGATGATGGAGCGACTCTACCCAGTGCGCCGTAGGCGCACGGGTAGAGATGGGGCGGGACGTGGTGACACGTAGAGAGACCGCAGACTGGCACCACGGTACGGGGGGAGCCAGCGTGGGTGGAAGTCGCGCCCGAACCTGGGTCCATCGCCCTGCTATGGACCGGGCTCGCCGGCCTTGGCGGCTACGCGGCCATGCGCTGGCGCTCTAGGCGCAAGGAGTAGCACGCTCACCAGATAGCCGAGGCATCTGTGAGGAATCGAGGGGCATGGGATGATCTCCCATGCCCCTTAGCGTTCCTGGGAATCACGCTGCTCGGATCAGTCAGATCCTGGCCTCCTCGCCCCCTCAGTTGTCACTCACCTGCCGAACAAAGGAGTCCATGAGGGCTGTTGCCGTCTCTATGGGGGCGGCTATGGCCTCGGCTATGGACTCATCGGGCCTCCTGACGAGCACCACCTTGGCCAGCAATCCTCCATCCTCGGCTCGAGCGACCAGGATGCCGACCTTGTCGCCAACTCTCAGATTTTCCAATCCGGGCTCGTCCACCCCGGGGATGCGGAATACCGTGTCCCCATCGGTGAGCACCGCCACCTCTGCTTGCAAGGCGTTCAGGACTATCGTCCGACCTTCGATGCCCGTAACGTCGCCACGGAGAAAGCGAAGGTGCGAGGGCCACCTGGGTATGAGGGTCACCGCGCGCGCGTTGAAGACCTCTCCCTCGGCTCCCCAGGTCCCCACCACGACGATCCGATCACGAACCTCAAGGTCGTCGATACCAGGGTCCTCCACGCCAGGGAAACGGAAGATGGTCTCCCTGTCGGTCAACACCCGCACGTCGCCCCGATGGGTGAGCAGGCCGATGGTATCGCCCCCTATGGCCGTGATCACGCCGCGCAGGGTGTGCCGCTGCACCTGTCCCGCAGTGACGATAGCCACCATGCGGGCCAAGAGGTTGCCCTCGTCGCCTGGCCTGCCCAGGCCCATGATGGGATCACCCACCGCGATGTCTTCAAGCCCAGGATCTTCCACCCCAGGGATCCGAAAGCCCGTCGATTCGTTGGTGACCACGATTCGCTCCCCCTGACCCGTCTCCACAATGAGGGTTTGTCCCTCGATCGCCGCTACGTGCCCCTGCACCACGAATCTGCGCTGCGCAAGCTCAGAGGGCAAAACAACCACCATCGTCGCCAGCAAGTCGCCGTCCTCGTCGATCTCCCCCCAGGCGCCCACGTAGTCGCCCGCTTCGATGCTTTCGATGGAGGGCTGCCGGACGCCAGGGAAACGCAGCCGGGTGTCCTCCCCCACGATCACCGTCCGCTCCTCGCCGGAGACTGTGCTGACCAGCACGGTGTCTCCATCGATGGCCACCACCTGGCCGCGCAGAGCACCGCGTTCTCCCGACTCCTCTGCCCAGGCCGTCCCGGTCGCGGTGAAGAGGACCCCCACTAGGACCAGGCTCACTAGAAGCTTCGTTCTCCGTTTCATCTGCTCTTACCTCCCGATAGCTTGTGGCCGTCTTTCGGCCTCAACCACCAGTATCGGGAGGTACGGTAAGCCTGCCGTTGCCGGTATGTAAAGGCTGTGTAAAACACAGGCCCCGACTGGGCCGGAATCCTTCAGCCATAGCCGAGGCCATCTCCGAGCGTACCGCTCTGCCTCCGTCGGTGCCGCCACCGGAGCAGGTCCAGAAATCTGGGCATCGCAGTTGTGTACACCCAGTAGAGGGCTCTCGACGCCGGGAAGTCGTACGCACCGATGTAGGACGTGAACTCTCCTCCGAAACCCTCCTTGAACCGGTACACACCCCACATCGGGTCGCTCTCGTCCATCACGTCGGGTGCGCCCCACATGTCATAGAAGGCACAGCCCTGAGCCTTGGCCCACCTCATGGCCTCCCACTGCAAGAGGTGGTTGGGCATGAGGTTGCGGTGTCTGTCCGTGGAGGCACCGTACATGTACCAGGCCTTGTTGCCGAAGTGGAAGAGGATCAGCCCACCGAGAACCTCTCCCTCACGTCGTGCCAGGAGCAACTGTGCCCGTCCCTGGCTCACGAAGGTCCCCCAGGCGTCGGCGTAGTAGGAGAAGGGACGGATGATGAACTCGTCGCGGGCGCTGGTGGTGGTGTACATCTCGTAGAAGAGCGGCAGATCGTCTATCCCTCCCTCGACAACCTCCACCCCGCGCCGCTGGGCCAGGCGTACGTTGTATCTCCACTTCGACTTCATGGCCCCCAGCAGCTCCTCCTCCGACGGTCGCAGATCGATGAGCATCGTGTTGCGGAACTGGATCTGCTCCGCTGAGGCGCGCCAACCGCGCCCTTCGAGCAGCCTCGCCACATCGCTCCTGTTCGCTGGCACATTGGGGTCTACCTTGATGAAGATGGCCCGCCGCTCTCTGGACAGCCCCTCGAGTTTGTCCAGCACCATCTCAAGCAGGTCTAGGCTTTCGTAATCCAGCACCGGGCCCTTGGGCACGTACATCACTCCCCACGGCCCTCGGGGCAGCCCGCGCAAGAGGACAGAAACCGCGGCCACCTCCGCACCTCGCCTCTCGAACAGCAGACGAAAGGGCTTCCACCCGTGGCGGCTCTTGAACTCGCCCCATTCGTAGGACTGGAGCACGTGCGCTTTGGGCAGCCGGGCGATGGCCCCGTTCCATCGCTCCCTGTCCTCAACCTTCACCACGTCCATGGTTTCCTGCCCCAACCTTCACGACCTCACGCCTAACAGCGTTGCTGCCCATACACAGGCGTGGCCCGAGATCACACCGCGCGTCGCATCCAGCACAGATTCTGCTCCCCCGCGCGAAACCCCTTCTCCAGATCGAACCCCTCGCTGCGGTACAGGTCGAAGGCTGGCGTATCCCTATCGGTTACCAGAAGGATCCCCCGATATCCGTCCGTAGCTGCCTCTTCGTACAGCCAGTGGAGGAGAGCTCGGCCGAACCCCTGGCGCTGGTGTTTCGGCAGCGTCCCCATCATCACCAACTCCAGATGACGCTCCCGGTAAAGAGGCTTGCGTCTCTCCACGTCCAGAAGTTCGCCGACGGCTCGCCACCCTGCTGCTCTGGTCACGTCCCACGCCAGCCGCGCCAGAGCCAGCGGTGAGGGGTCTTCCCGGGGATCGACACAGATTCCACCACATGCCAGCCCGTCGTCGGTCCGGATGCCCCAGAGAAGCAGGCTCTCTCTGCCCCAGTGAAAACCTACGAGCGCCTCCACCAGCGCTGTGGCTTCCCCGGCGCCGCCTCCCAGGACAGCGACCATGGGGTGCTGGTCGAAAGCCTGCGCCAGCACCTGCATCAACTCCCCTTTGGCCCTCTTGGTCAGCCTCTGCACCGTTGGCCCCTGCACAGAACCCATGCTCCCCTCAGCCGCCCCGAAGCGAGGTCCGGCGGGCAAATCATGGCTACGATTGTCGCTGGAGATCCAGTCGAACCCTGGCCACTATCCCCTCGATGAAAAACTTCTTGGCCTCGGTGTAGCCCTCCCGATCACGGCCGAATCTGGCGGCCAGCTCCTTCTTCAATAGGTAGTACTCCTGCGCCTCTTCGGGATGTCTCCGCAGGAAGTCACGAAACAGCACGTGGCGCTCCCAGAAGCCACTGGCCCGCTCCGCCACGTGCAGGTGAAAAGTGCGGTCCTCGGGCGGACCCTTGTGGAAGTAGCGCCTCTCCGGCAGAATCTCATTGTACTCGGGCACGTATTCGTAGCCCACGCTCGCCAGGGGTTGGATGCAGTGCTCCACGTCCGCCAGGCGCCGCACCCCCGGCATGATGTCGATGATAGGCTTGCCTCCCAGCCCGGGCACCGCTGTGCTTCCCACGTGCTCGATGCCCACGATCCAGTCCCCCACTGCCGCCAAGATCAGGTCCCTCTCTTCCTCGTATTGAGCGGGCCACCGAGGGTCATACTCCACGCTGATCACAGGTGCTCGCACAGCATTCTCCTCTCACAGATCTGCGCCCCTCAACAGCAGTTCGCCGACAGAAGATAGACAGCCTCGTTCTTCCCTTGAGCCCACTCTCACGGCTCCCGTACGCAGCGATAACCATGCCTCGGATTACCCCAGGACTTGTCCTGGTAGCTGATGATCGAGCCGTTGTAACTAACGTAGTAGGCTTCGTGTTCGTCGTACTGGTCGCCAGACCAGTAGTAGATGGGGGACCAACTGGGAACCCAGAGAGGGGTCTCCTTGTCGGGAGTAACGTTGCAGTGAGAACTCCCTGAGACGCCATCCCACGTGCAGCCGGCATGGGCACCATCTCGAACCAGGGAGCGCACGATCTCCTGGGTGGTGGGCATACGCCACACGTCCTGGGGTTCGGTCGACAAGGTTTGGCCATCCGCGCTGAGGTAGCGGCACAGGCCTGTGGAGTCCATCTCCTCGGCCGTGGCATACCTGCCCTCGTAGCCTGGTTTGTCCCCGAATCCCACAGGTCGTACTCCGTACCAGCCGAGGTCATTCCACGACACCACCGGGCCCGGTGGCGGCTGGCTGTCCCCCGCCGCCACGTCGAGTCCCCGAGACCAGCCCGGACCGGCGGACGCCCACACCAGCGTGACTCCATTGCCCTCGATCAACCTGGCCTCTCGCTCGCCGTCGTCCAAGCGGCTGAGCACGGTGGGCAGCCAATAGGCGGAGATGACCACGGCCACCAGCAGCGGGAGACCCACCGCTGCCAACTGCTGCGCATAGCACCGGGCCCAGCTCTCCGAGGGCTCCCACCCTCCTGCCTTCAACCGGCGACGGTTCCGGCCTTCAAAGATAAACAGTATGCCGGTGACCACGAGAAGCCCGCTCACGGGGAACGTGCCCACCACTATCCCGGGAGTCAGGAGTCCACGGCGGGCACTCATCGTCCACCACCAAGCCGTGAAGCCACCCCCGATGCCTACCAGCAGCCAGCCCCCCACACGAGGCCAGGTCACCGCCACCAGGGAGAGTGCCAGGCAACATAGAGCCGGGACCAGATAGGGCAGCCTGACACTCCAAGGGCCCCACCAGCCCTCGTAGTACGTCTCTGCCACGCCCCACAGCGTCCACGCGCTGGTCACCAGGACTACCAATGCCGTGGCTAGCCAGCCCGGTATTCGCTTGACGACATCTTGACGAAACATGGAGAGGTGTTCTCCCCAACGCGACCGAAGGGCAGGAGGTTCAGAGATGTGTGGTCGAGGTCATTCTGGCCCAGACGCAGCGGGGCCGTTAGCCTCTCAGACTCAGGAGCGCCATGACCCCAAAACCCAGAATGACGATCCCGGCCACGTTGTTGACCCAACGCATGGTGCGAGGGCTGAACTTCGATCTCAGCACACTTACGCCGCCGCTCAGAATGAGCCACCACGTCGCTGAGCCGCCGAACACCCCCAAAACCAGAAGGGTCGCCGATCCGTAGTCCCCGGTAGCACTTCCGATCCCCAGCCCGGCGTAGACGGCCGTGAAGGCCAGAATGGTCATGGGGTTGGTGAGGGTCAGGAAGAAGGTGGAGGCGTAGGCTCCCCAGAGCCCTTGTCCCTCCGCCCAGGCCGGGTTCTCGGCCGGCCTGGAGAAATAGGTCTTCAACCCCAGATAGCAGAGGAAAAGCCCACCCAGAAGCCGAATCCACGTCTGGTAGCCCATGAGTAGGCTGGACACGTAGGTCAGACCGAACCCTGCGATGAAGCCGTAGATAGCGTCCGCCGTGGCCGCCCCCAGGCCTGACAAGAGGCCCGAGGCCCGTCCCTCGGTCAGCGTCCGGCGGATGCACAGCACGCCGATGGGCCCTACCGGGGCCGCGATAGAGAACCCAATGACCAGTCCTCGCAGCAAAAAGCTGAGATCCATGGGCCAGGCCAGGTGCGCGTCTAGATCGGCTTGAAGCCGCGGTGCACGGCAACTATGCCGCCGCTAAGATTGAAGTACTCGCAGCGCTCGAAACCAGCTTCCTCCATCATGCCCTTGAGCCTCTCCTGGTCCGGGTGGACGCGGATCGACTCCGCCAGGTAGCGGTAGCTCGCGCCATTCCCCACAATCATCCGACCCACGATGGGCATCACGTGGAACGAGTAGAAGTCGTAAAGCGGCTGAAAACCCCACACCGTGGGGCGTGAGAACTCCAGAATCATCGCCAGGGCGCCAGGCTTCAAGACCCCGTACATAGCAGACAGGACCCTCTCCTGATCGGTCACGTTGCGCAGGCCGAAGGCTATCGCAGCACAGTCGAAGTAGTCGGGAGCAAAGGGCAGACTCTCGGCGTCGGCCAGGACGTATTCCACGGAGCTCTCCCGACCCTCACTCACCAGTCGGCGCCGTCCGAGTTGCAGCATCGTTTCGTTGATCTCAGCGAGCACTACCAGACCTTCGGGGCCAACCAGTCGCGCCAGGCGGGCGGTGAGCTCGCCCGTGCCCCCCGCCAGATCCAGCACTCGCTGTCCCGGCCGTATCTCGCAAAGGCTGACCGCGAACCGCCGCCACAGACGGTGAACGCCGAAGGACATCACGTCGTTCAGCAAGTCGTATCTGCTGGCCACGGAGTCGAAGATGGCGCTCACCAGCCCGGCCTTCTCTTGGACGGGGACCTGCTGGTACCCGAAATGTGTGGTTGCGCTCTGCCCCTCGTGATCCGTCATGCCGCAACTACCCGGCTGCCACTCCTGGTCACCAAACCCGCGCAAGGTGACCGTTGCGGACCTGCCTACGACAGTAGCCCCTCGAGGATCGTGGCAGCGTCCCGCACCAATCCCCTGCACGGCATGCGGTCCGGCCACCTTTCCTCCGATAGTCGCGCGCCCTCAGGGGTGCTCAGGTCGAATCCCAGCAACTCCCTGCACACGACCGAACCGTGACGCGATTCGAACTCCTCCACGAACCGGTTCACCAGGCTGTAGGCCAGGTCCCGGGTCTCCTCGTCGTCGGCGCTGAGCCTTCCATACTTCAACCCAATCGCCATGAAAGCCCCGGTGACTGCGCCGCAGGTATCTCCTCTGTGCCCCATGCCACCTCCAAACGCGGTGGCTACTCTCAGGGCCATTTCCGGATCCAGCCCCAGCTCTGGCGCGAAGGCCGAGAATACCGACTGCGCGCAATTGAAGCCTTCCTCCATCGTGGCCGCGGCCCGCTCAACCACACTCATCCTTTAGCCTCCAAACAACAATTGGCACTTGCTCCGCTGGAGTCATAGTTTCCCTGGTGGTCCGCAAACCCCTCCTACTCGGCGGTAGGCACCGACCAGGGAATACGTTCCTCGTTTCCACCAG
>CAZOBP010000016.1:0-28882 GCA_964577995.1 uncultured Anaerolineales bacterium | reverse complement strand
ACCAATCGCCTTCAGACCCGACCCAACGTGGGTTTTCGGCTAGATTCCTAGGCCTTGGGTTGTGGGGGATTATACCATCCCTCCGGTTGCATGGCTATGGTCCCTCAGGAGAGTATCGGCTGCCTCCAGTACGCGGTCTACCGGGATGGAGCGAACACAGTCGTGAGCCATCAGTTCGTGTGGCGCGTAGTCCAGCCGATTGCACGGGACGCAGTCATTCTCCGAAACCAAGACTAGGTGTCTGTTCGGATCACCCCAGGGACCGAATGTGCGGTGGTCGACGGGGCCGAAGAGGTGAATGGTGGGCGCACCCTGTGACACAGCCAGGTGCATGGGACCGCTGTCTACTCCGATGACCAGCCTGCACCGCCCCATGATGGCCGCGAGTTGCGCGAGGCTTGTCTGTCCCACCATGGTCATGGGACCTGTATTCATCAGCTCAACTATACTCTCCACCAACCGCCCCTCGTCGGCCGAACCTGTGACGATCACCTGGAGGCCGTGGCGCTCGGCAAGGGTGTCGCCTACCTGTGCGAAGGCCTCTGGCCGCCAGAGCTTCACGGCCGCCCCCGACCCTGGATGGAGGCAGAGGTATCCCTGCTGTGGATCACTCTGTGCCAGAAGCGTGCGGGCAAACCGCACTGCTTCTGGAGGCGGCACGAATTCGAGAGGTCCCGGTTCTTCGACATGACCGCCGGCGACAGCCTCGATGAGAGACACGTTCTGCTCCACCTCATGCCTGCCGCTGGTGTAGGGCAGTGCTTGTGTCAGAAAGGGTGCCACGCTGGGAACCCTGTACCCGATTCTCTGGGGAACACCGGCCCAGTGGGAAAGCATGGCGCCCCACCAGTGATCGAAGCGAAGCACGAGGGCGATGTCGAAGTGATCTGCGCGGAGCGCGCGGGCGTAGCTCCACAGCTCCAGGTACGGTTGGAGCAGATGCTTCTTGGGGCGACGCGTGAACCCAGGGAAGGGACAGGTGAAAACTCGATCCAAGTGGGGGTTGTCTTGCACGATCTCGACGGCCCAGGGTCCCACCATGCAGGCGATGAAGGCATCGGGGATGGAGTGGCGCAAGGCTCGAATGGCTGGCGTGGCGAAAAGCACGTCACCGATGTGGTCGGGCCGCAAGAGCAGGATGCGGCAGGCGCCCCCCCCTGTGGCGGAGGTGGAAGGAGCTATAAGAGGCGCGGAGGCGCGGGCCACGGCGCGGAGCAGCAGAGTGCGAAGTCTAGCTCTCATACACTTGCTCCAGTAGTGGGGTAATCTGGCTCCAGTCGTGTTCTGATTCCGCAACGCTACGGGCCGTGATCTGTAGTCTCCTGCGCCGTGCGCGGTCTTCCATGAGACCAACGACGGCTTGAGCGAACGTGGGAGGGTCATCGGCGATCAGCAACTCTCGCTTGTGCGAGACGTCTATCCCTTCGCATCCCAACGAGGTAGAGACGATGGCCTTGCCCATGGCCATGGCCTCCATCAGCTTTAGGCGAGTGCCGCCGCCGACTCTCAGGGGAACCACGTAGACCGCTGCCTCGGCGACGTAGGGTCTGACGTCCCTGACGTAGCCAGTCAGGGTTACGCCAGGGGTCTCGCGGACTGCACGCAGGCGTGGGTGCGGGTTCCTTCCCACGACGTTGAACTTGGCCTCGGGGATCTCCTGACGGATGAGGGGTAGCACTTCCTGGACAAACCAGAGGACGGCATCTATGTTCGGTCTGAAATCCATCTTACCTGTGAACACGAGCGCCGTGTCCGATTCTGCCTCAGGGCTTGAGGGTAGGAAGTAGCTGCTGTCAACGCCATTGGGAACGACGAAGCAGTGAAGGTCAGGCAGCAGTCGGTGCAGGGCTCTGGAGTCGGCTTCAGAGACGACAACGGTTCTATCCAGCCGCCGGCAGACGTCCTCCTCGTAGCGTTGCAGTTTCTGCCACTGCACGAGAGAGTAGAGCGCCGGCAGCCAGCGGCGCGGATGCCTGATGTCGGTCTCGAAGGCCCTCCTCTGGAGCAGGTATTCAGCGTTGATATCGTCGAACACGACCACTGGCTGTGAGGAAGTCCGCATCTCTCTGATAGCCAGGCCGTATTGCGCCATCTCTATCGCTTCCACCTGGACGAAGTCGAATCGCTCACGCTCAAGAGACATCCGTAACTGATTTGCGAACGAGGACGAGGGCAGGCGCAGTGCCATGTCTGGGCGGGACGAGAACAGGACAGAGAGTGCTCGATGCACTGGTGAGCGAGAAGGCGCGGGTACGGTAGCCACAGTGGTACAGTAGGGGGACAGAGACTCGAGTCTCTCGGCTTCGTCTTCTCCCTGAATAAAGGACAGAAGATGGACTTCGTGGCGCGGCGCCAGGTTCTTGATCAGGTTGTAGGTTCGGATGGCAGCTCCCTGGTGTGGGGGGTAGGGGAGGTCAGGGGTTAGGAACAGAAGCCTGGGACTCATCCTGACATACGCCGGTACAGAGCGAGGGTCTCACGGGCAGCCCTCTCCCAAGAGAAGAGCTTGGCCCTCTTGAGGCCCTTCTGTGACATCTCCTGGTGCAAGGAGTCGTCGGTGAGGAGTCTCCACATGGCGACGGTCCAACCTTCAGTGTGCTCCGGGGAGACCAGCAATCCAGCGTCTCCTACCACTTCGGGCAGTGACGAGACGTTGGCCACAATGGTAGGTGTGCCGCAGGTCATGGCTTCCAGCGGAGGCAGGCCGAAGCCTTCGTAGAAGGAAGGGTGCACGTGCATCCGGGCGGCGTTGTAGAGCAAGACCAGGTCCTCGATGGGCACATGGTCCAGAAAGACGACGTCATCGTTCAACTCGAGTTCTTCGGCCACAGCGAAGACCTCTCCGCAGAACCAGCCCCTTTGACCTGCCACGGCAAGCGTCACCTCTAGCTTGTAGTGGTCGAGGAGCTGGCGGAAGGCCCGAAGCAGGGTCGGCAGGTTCTTTCTGGGTTCGATGGTGCTTACGAAGAGCGCGTACGGTTTCTCCAGTTGGTACTTTCCCCGGGCCTCCCTCAGGAGTTGCTGATCGTCGACCGGGTGATATATGTCGTTGGCCGCTGCGTAGATCACAGAGATCTTGGCCTCCGGCACACCCAGGAAGTTGACGATGTCGCGCTTGGTGCTTAGAGAGTCCGCGACAACGTGGTCCGCATGCCTCACCGCTCGGTCTATCTGGCCGTAGTAGCGGGCGCTCTCCTCGGTGAGGAAGTGCGGGTAGAGGAGGAAGGCCAGATCGTGGACGGTAATGACCGACTTGTAGTCTCTTCGAAAGGGCGGTATGAAGTCAGGGCTGTGAAGGATGTCCAACCGCAGGGGGCTGATCTCAAAGGGTAGGACTAGCTGCTCCAGCCGGTGGTGGCTCGGCGTCCAGAGGGACTTCCTGACGAAGTTGTGCCTGTCGGCCAGGATGGACGTGTCCTTGCGGCTCTGTAGGAGGACAAACTCATTGTCCTCATCACACTCACTCAACCCCTTTACAAGACCGGTGATGTACTGTCCGATACCTGCGCGGCTGTAGTGTACCAGACGGGCGTCGATCCCGATGCGCATGGAACTGTGTTTCTCCTCATGCTAGCCTCCACCTCGAGCATGGCCTCTGCAAGGAGGTACATGACTCAGTTGATTATATTAGCTGCGCGCCCCGGAGGCAAGCATCTTATGCCTGCTGGCGTAGTGCAGGGGTCGCATACCCCAGCCATCCACCGTGTCCAGAGTCCCTCGCATCTATGTGTGAGCCGGGTCCACGAGCTGACTGGACCGTAGGAGGCCGGTTGCGTCGGACCCGGGGATACCTGTGGCGGGATGACCGGCTGCCCGGTGTTGCTACTCGTTCACGGTGATCTGAGCAAGCGTCGCCTGATCACCCAGATACCCCTCAACGCCGGCCACTATGGGCAAGCGGACACCTGTCTCGGGATCGTACATGCCCACCACCAGAGAGTAGTCTCCGGGAGGGATGCGCGGCGGGACCACGATCGAGTACGGATCCACGATGATGTCGCCGGCAATCCATTCGACGGTGGGGAAGTCCCCTCCACAGGGCGCGCTGTCTACCTGGGTGTAGATATGCCCGCGATCATCTACGAGATGGACGAAAACGGTGTAGGCAGTCTCCACGTCCTCTGCGGCCTGCCAATAGAGCGTGAGGCGCACAGCTCTACCTGGTTCAACCTGGACGGGTTCGCGGCTGTCGAGTTCTGCTATCTCCGAATCATATCCCCTGAGCCAGATGGCTTCTCCCAACAGGAAATCCAGGCTGTGCTGGATGCTCTCCAGCGATAGCACTGTGGGGTGGTAGATCAGCCACCGAAAGCCCAGGATATCTCGCTGGTCGACCAGGACACTGTGATGATACAGCCACCTCTCCACGAAGCCCTCGTTGTCCCAGGAGAGGTCCGTCAAAGGTTGGAACCAGATGCGTTCGTAGGTCTTGGCGAGGAGTTGAAGGTCTCGAGCCGTGACCACCTTCTCACTCTCGGAGAGCAGTCCACGGGGCAGGACAACGCTCGGAGCCTCCCCACGATAGTAGTAGGAGAAGGTGGGGTCTGGGTAGTTGAGAACGATGACGTCCCCAGGCTCCGTCTCGCTGGCCAGGTAGGCGGCGAGGGCCCTCCAGTCAGGGCTCTTGTGGTACTCTGGCTGATGATAGTAGTTGTTCAGCGAGTAGGCAGCGCTCAGTCCAAAGAAGACAACGCCAGCGACCAGCGGAGCGGTCTTCCAGCGGCGCAGCTTCTCCTGGGCAGAGAGTAGCCCCCAGGAGAAAGTGAGATAGTAGGCAGGAGCGATTGCGTTCAGATACCGCTCTCGGAAGAGAGGTCGGATCTGGGCCACACCGAAGACGCAGATCGTGGGCACGACGATGTACAAGCTCAGGAAGAGCGCAACTCGCCTGTCTTTTCCGAAGGCAGGGATGAGGATGCCAAGGACAAGAAGCAACAGGAGTATGGGCAGTGTGAGCGACCGGTATGTCTCAGAGATGGTCTCGCCGATGCTGAAGGCGGTCAGACACCGCGCAAATACCATCCACAACGCTGGTGAGTCGCCTTCGGTGATCTCGATGAGGCGCGAGGAGCCGTACGCAAGCCACGGAACATACACCACGACGAGCACCGTCTGGATGACAATCCAGGCGTAGATCACTCTGCGCAGCTTTGGCTCAATCCGACCATGCTTCCTCCATTCTCCGAGGACGAAGGTCAGGACGAAGAGATTCTGGAACAGCAACATGAACATGTCGTAGTAGTGGGTGTACAGGCTAAGGAGGGTCATGGCGGCGTAGCCTGCCCAATGCCGGCGCTTGGCATCTTGTAGCGAGCGCATGAGGAAGACGAGGGCAGCTATGCTCAGGGCGGGCCAGACTGTATAATTCCGCACGTCTTGCGCATGCCACACCTGGAAGGGGTTGATGGCCAGCAGAAGAGCCGCCAGCGCCCCGACCTTGGGTCGCCCCATCGATCTGCCAAGCTGGTAGACAAGGGGCACTGACACGACCCCGAACAGGAGGGACAGGAATCGCGTCACAAACTCGCTCTGGCCGAGAGACTTCATCCATCCGTGGAGGAGTAGATAGTAGAGGGGTGGGTTTGGCTCGACATGGGCGATGCTCGGGACGAGCCACTCCAGTTCGTGTGCTGAGAACTGGATGCTGAAGGACTCATCTCCACGGAGAGGCTGATAGTCCAGCCGGTAGAGGCGTAGCGCAAAGGCCAGGATTGTGAGGGACAGGATGAGCACCGTCGTGGATGTGTTTCTGCTCAGAGTGATACCCTCGCTGGTTGCGCGCCAGTATCGAAAGCTACCTCGGTGTCCCCTTCAGGAGGCAGGTCGACCGTCAGGGTGGCGAGGCTCAACGACAGCCCCAATCCGTTTGTGCGTTCTCAGGACGACCATCGCTCTGGAGAGGACGCGGCTGCCTGTGAGATCGGGAGTGCAGATTCCGCCCTCCCACGCACGGGGAGCTCTTGCCGGGAGTGTCAGGACGTCTGCTACGTTGGCGCACGACGGTCCTCCTGGCCGCCGGTTCACAACATACCGGGAAGGAGTGGGCATGGCCTAGCGCCATCGATCCCCCCGTGGTAGACCTCGGCTGTGGGTATGGGGACTTCGACTTGACCTGCCGCGGGCAGCCTAGACTTCCACCCAGCGACGTGGCGCAGTCCTCGACGAGGCGTTGCTGGTCCCAGGCTGGCCGATGCTCTGTTGTGCAAGCGAGCGGTGAGGTCATCGTTATCCCGCGCAGGAACTGGATGTCTCTCCAGTCCCAGACCCTGGTCGGGTTGTCATCGACACCAACCGGTTCCTCGTTCCACACGTGAGTATCCCAACTCGTCGCTCCCCTGCAGTGTATGAAGAAACTGACGACGATGAGGCCGGACACCAGAGCGGCCCAGAGCGCCTTTGTTGGACCTCTAAGACCGGACATTCTCGAAAAGACCGGAATCATGAGGTACACGAGATGGGGAATGACGTCACAGAAGAACCTGGGACCATAAGAATGCCCTGCCCACCACTTGCTGAAGGAGGAAATGGCTACCCAATGCAGGATCACGATGGCCAGCAGAGCAGAGTCCAGTCTTCGCCATTCCCCGTCTCGGATTCTCAGAAAAACCCCGACAACCGACATCAGCAGCACCGGCGAGAAAACGAGTAGTCCTCGGCCTGGGCTTACCACATTGGCGACCAAGGCCTCCAGGAAGGCGGGGTTCGACCCGACCTTCTGCGGCAAGTAGTAGGTTGACAACAGCGAGTGATAGGTCGTCAAGTTGTACGCCAGAAGGGGTGCGGCGATGGCCGTGGCCCACAGCAAGTATCTCAGGAGGTACCTCCTGTACTCAACCGCGACGTACAGCGTCAGCACCACGACAGAAATGCTGTTTGTGGGACGTATGATGAAGGACAGGGCGAGTGGCAAACTGGCAAACTGGACCAGCGACGGTCTGTCCCTGGCTAGAAGGATCAGATAGAGCGTGGCGCTGAGCATGAGCATGGATGGGCCGTGCTGCCACAGGGCCCTGCTTGCGGTGGACCACGCTGGCGTGCAAAAAGCGAAGACCAACACCACCAACAGTGAGTATCTGCGACAAAGGAAGCGGAGAGCGATCAGGTAGATGAACAACGCTGTGCATCCGACTATCGACGAGGCGATGAGACGTTCCAGGTGTCCAGAACCCCCGTATCTTACGTATTCGTCCAAGTCGACATCGAAGAGGTAGCCGAGGACGTTGTCAATCACCATTAGAGGTGGAACAGCCACGATGGAAACGCCGATCGGCTGCTTGGTGTAAACGTGTCCACGTATCTCCTCCACGGTATAGTGGTTGTCATGCGGCACTACCATCTCACCGCGGTAGTCATTGCTGACGACTATCTGCTCGTACTCGTCCAGATCTGCATTGTGCTCTCTGATTACGCTCATGGCAACAGGCACGGACCAGACCGAGTCGCCGGCGTAGCAGCAGACGCGACTGAGCGAGTGGGTGAGGAAGACCGCCAAGAAGATCAGGGCCAGGGTCAGCATTTGCTTGCACGTTGCCCCCCGGGGATGGAATAATCGAGCCCGTAGTCCCTGTATACGCCTGGCCGATTTTATGCCGTACGCCACAATGTTGGTCAGTACCAGCAAACCCGCGAGCTGGGTGGAGTACAGGCCCACAACAAGGCGCTGCTGAATCACCAGGAGGAGAAGAGCTAGCAGAACGAGGGCCGCTATGACGAACGCGACGATGCGGGTCGGCCACCACAGTCGAGTCAGTACGAAGCTCGCCAGCACAGCGCACCAGAGACCGAGGAGGTGGACTGGGGGAGGAAGGATGATGGCCGTCGCGCCTTCCGGGTATGCTGCGGACACGGAGTCAACAAGGACCCCCAACTCTCGAAGGTCACCTTCACCGCGTGTCTGCGCGGGAACGAACACCTCGGAGTCGATCTCGACCTCCAAGTTGCCAGGAATGCCTATGGTATATCTATCCACAAGAAACTCGTAGGTCTCGAACTGGGCCGTGGGAGTGAAGGAAGACAGCTCCTTTCCATTGACTTTCACGTGTACGAGGGGGGAAGCTAGGCCGGTTGGCCTGTAGCCGTTGAGACTGATGCGCAGGACGAGTGGTGCGCTGCTACCTATGCCCGGCAGGTATATGAAGGATCTGCCGCTGCTCCAGCGGTAGGAGAGACCATCGGCCTGCTCCACATCGTAGAAGTTCCGGAGAAAAGGTGCGTCGCGACCTGTGCCGAGGTCGATGCGAAAGGGAGTCTTGACCTGATAGGCGAGGGATAGGGCCATGATCGAGATAGCCGCAAGAGTGCAGAACGCTCGGCTGCGCAATTCGCTGCTGATCATGCTTCTCCACACCACAGGCGCACTTACGGAGCGACTTGGAGTTCTCCCAGCAACAGCCGGTCCCCTTCCAACCGTTGGTCGTCCACGAGAATGGGAAGACGTCGTCCAGTTGCTGCGTCGTACATGCCGATCTCAATAACGTAGGTACCGGGAGGTGCCTCGGGATCCACGACGATCCTGTACCGATCAGTGATGACCTCCCCTCGTAGCCAACTCGTCGTTGGAGCCTCGCCACCCAGTGGGATACTGTCGGCCTGGCCCCAGACTCGTTCCTCTGCGTCGAGGAGGTGGGTGAACACTGTGTAGGAGACATCCATTTCCTCCAGAGCCTGCCAGTACAGCGTGAGCAGTATGGATTCCCCAGGCCTCAAAACGCCCGCGTTCAGGTCATGGCCCAGCAGGAATGCGCCCTGTCCGATTCTGGCTTCCACTGTATGCTGCATGGAAGGGATGTCAAACTCACGGCTCCGACCCTGTACTTCCACATGCCCGAGCTGTATCTCGCCGAGCACTTCTCCTTCCTCTATTGCTTGGAGGAGAAGCTCGTGCCGACCCTGTGGCGCATCGGGCGGTACAAGCAGGTCGTGCCAGTCTCTGAGCACTTCGCCTTCGTCCCACTCTGTGGTGGGGTACGTGCCGTCCACCGGCCGGCCTTTCTGCTCGAACCACACCTTCCCATCTTCGTCGGCCAGCTGTACCGACAAGATGTAGTCGCGCTGCACGTCCTCGACCGCCCGCCAGTACAGAGCCAGCCCCACTTTCTCTCCAGGGCTGGCGACGGCCACGGGCAAATCGTAGCCGAGCAGTTCAACACCGGGTGCCACGTCCCTTTTGGAGGGGGCGGTGGGCTCCATGGGATCGACCTCAGGCGGCGTCAGGGGCTCGATGACCTCCATTGTGCCTATCCTCAGAGTGCTCCTCACCGAACCCGACTCCGGGTCGCGGACCTGGACTCTCTCCATCGTCTCGCCATCGTATACCGCTACCTCGACAGAGTACACGCCGGGCGGAGTGGCTGCCACGCAGGGCAGCGTGTAGTAGTCGATTTCCAGTTGCTCAGCCGACCATCTCGACGTGGGTTCAAGGTTGTTGCTCAAGAGCAGTTTGTCCACCTGGCCGACAACTCGTCCCTGGCTGTCGAGCAGGTACACGCCTACTTTGTAGTTTCTATCCAGGCCTCGCAGGGCTTCCCAGCGCAGCACGACCCACCCCTCCTTGCCAGAAGGCAGGACCTTGCGTTCCACTTCCTCAGGCGAGCTGGTCGCGTGCGCGGACGAACCACCGTAGGCCACGCCCTCCAACCGCAGGTCTTCTCCGAAATCGAGTCCCACTCCTTCGAATGAGTCCGCGATGGAAAACTGAGGCGAAGCGGGTAGTGTGCATGTGACAAGATCGAAGTTGTCGTGCGGCTCGCTGCGAGTGTAGGTGCCGTATTTCCTGAACAGGAAGTCAAGCAGACCTTTGGGATCGGAGTTCAAGGACAGGTAAGCTTCTTCCAGAGCGAACGGCTTCCACTCGATCACCGCGGCTTGCCGGTGACCTTGACAGATGTGCGTGAGTTCCATCGGAGCGGTGCTCTGATCCACGGTGAGCGTGTGCTCAGGCTCGGGTCCGTCGTACAGAAAACTGGCCTCGTAGAAGACGATGTTGCTCTCACGAACGGGTGAGGCTGGGAGTATCCACACTCCGTCGGGGATACGTGTGGAGTTCATGACCTCGGCAGCTTCCAGGAAGGGGGCGTGGGTCACTTCGTATTCGTCCCTCGCTAGACTCTGCTGCCACGGTACGAAGTAGTCCCTACAGGAGAGAAAGGTGATGAGCACAAGTAGTACCGATAGAAGGGGCGCGGACGCCAGCTTGGCAGCCCGGTGGGATACTCTTCGGTTCAGCCACTGCTTCGCAGAGACGACGCCCAGCGCGCAGAGCATACACAGGGGCGGCAGGGCTCCTATGCCTCGGTTGAAGTGCGGGAGCACGCCGGTAGTGAACGCCCCGGGTAGAGACATAATGAGGAACCAGAGCACTATGAGCAGGTATCTGGGTTCTCTCCACCTCCGCAATGCCGTAGCCAGGCCCACAAGAAAGCACAAGGAGCTGAGGGGATCCAAGACCGGGCGCATACCCGGGTTACGGTCAAACTCGGGATCCCCTTTCAGGTTAAACATGCCCATGGTCTTGGCGAGAGCCATGCCGAAGGCCTGGATAGGCGAGCCGCGTCCCCAGTCTGGATTGAAGATGGAGAGCTGCATCTCACGTGCGAAGAAGATATCCGGGTGGACAACGGCGTAAATGCCCAAGGGTAGACAGACGATGGCCGCCACCAGCGCCACCAGGACCAGGTTCACGAAATGGCGTCGGCGGAAATCGCCGCTTGCGAGAACCCAGCCTCCGAAGAAGACGGCGAGCAGGATGGGCAGGAAGCGCGCACCGCGATAGGAATAGAGGCTGGCCCCCAACAGCAGCCCACAGGCAATAAAGGCCCGTCTTCTCCCACCGCGTATCCCTTTCCAGAGGAGGTAGATCACGGCGCAGGAAAAGAGCGGCAGGCTCACCACCTCCAATCCGGCGCGGCTGTAGATGATGTGCCAGTACGATGTGGCCAGGAAGAAGGCGGACAGGAGGGGCAGCAGAGACGGCGGACTTTGCTGCCGCGCAAAGAGTTCCTTTGCCAGCCAGAAGGCCACCGGCATAGCCAGGAGGCCGGCGAAGGCCGAGACGAAGCGGATGGCCCAGAGGCTGATGCCCCACAGCGTGAAGGAGAGAGCCACGAGATAGGTGTGCATCGGCTCCTCTCCGAAGTTCCCGGCGATGAAGAAGGGATGCTCCTCGCCTCTCAGGATCCTCTTCGCAAAGTAACCATCTTCGGCCTCGTCGACGCTCATTCCGACAGGAATGGACTCCAGTCGATAGAGGCGCAGGACCGCTGCCAGCAGCATGAGCAGAGCGAGGCACAGGTACTCTCTCTTTCTGAAACTCAGTCTGTTCCATCTCTGCACCAGGGACATCCGCATCGTCTCCCATCGTCAACGCAGGGCCCGGGTCTACGGAGCGACATTCACGCTGCTCAAGAGGATCCTGTCACCCTGGAGGGTACCTTGAGCATCGTAGACTGGCAGTCGTTCCATGGTGTCCGGGTCGTACATACCTATCTCCATAGCGTATTCGCCTTTTGGGGTCTCTGGGTCCAGGGCTATCTCGTAGACATCCGCGATGACCTCCCCTCGTAGCCAACTCGTCGTTGGAGCCTCGCCACCCAGTGGGATACTGTCGGCCTGGCCCCAGACTCGTTCCTCTGCGTCGAGGAGGTGGGTGAACACCGTGTAGGAGACCTCCATTTCGTCGAGAGCCTGCCAGTAGAGGGTGAACTCCACGGACTGCCCTGGCTTCAGCCGGTCCACGTCCAGGTCATAGCCCAGGAAGAGCACCTCTTCGCCCGCTCTGGCCTCCATGGGAAACTCGACGGCCGGGGCAGCGTAATCGCGTGATCGCCCCTGCACCTCGAGGTGGGCGAGGCTTATCTCGCCAATGGTCTCTCCTGCGTTCAGAACCTCCAACAAGATCTCGTACTGCCCCGCCGGGGAGTCGGGTGGCACGTGTACCTCGTGCCAATCCCGCACCACCTCGGAGACCTCCCATTTGTCCGGACGATATGTGAGCCCCACTGGCTCCTCCAGACAGCGTAGCCTTCTCGCACCGTCCACCTGGTCAAGTAGGGGCGCTATCGTGTACTCGCCTGTGATGCTGGCCAGGGCGCGCCAGGTAAGGATCAAGGGGATTGTCTCGCCCGGCTGAACGGCGGTCATTTCCAAGTCGTGACCTACCAGTTCAAGTTCGTCATTGAAGCGGATGTCCAGCCGATGTTGAGGAGATGCCGCTTCCGGGGACGCCGCAGAGTCGGGTTTGACCACTTGAACCGATCCGAGACTAAGGGCATTGTCTCGTACCTCGGATTCATTACAGATTGGGCGGAGGCGCTGCCCGGTGGCGCTGGAATAGACGCCTATCAGGACCTGGTACTCGCCGGGCGGCGTGCCCCAAGGGACGTTCAACCTGTAGTGGTCAGCGACCACCATCCCCGGTTCCCACAGAGTGGTACGATAGACTCCCCTTTCCACTTCTTGGTCTACTTGTGCCCAACGATGGGAGTTCTGATCCAATAGGTGCACGAAGAAAGCATATCTCTCCGTCAATTGCCCTTCAGCCCGCCAGGCGACGATAGGATCCAGGTATCCTCCGGGCTTCAAGACGGGCGAGAGCAGTCCTCCTTGATCCCGCCATTGGTAGGCCAGAAGCTTCAACTCATCCTCAAACTCAACCCCTGCTGGGTTAGAGATAGCTACGGAATCTTCATATCGTCGCACGCAGTATCCATCTTGGTCAAAGACGGTCTCATACAGGGGATATGCCAGTTCGTGCTCGCTTGGCAACAGGGCTGGGTACCCAGGGCCTGCCGTGCGCGCCGTATAGTCCTGAAATACGTACTGGACAGGTAAGTAGTCTATATTGTCGATGTAGATTTGCTCTCTCGCAGCTAGATGAGGCGCAAATTCGCAGGAGGCCATGACCGATGCATCCGCTGGGATTGCTGCAAGAGCCTCGTAGGCAGAGGCCAGGTGTGGCCACAGGACATACTCATCAGTCTGGTTGAAGTATCTAGCCAGTGGCCCTGGGCTGTAAAGCAGATAACTCATGAAGCTAGTCGTCAAAATGAAAGCCGAAACAACAGTTGCTGTTGAATACCCCTTCCAACGCAAGAGTCGTCGGATTCCCGTAACGCTGGCCAAGAACAATAGGGGTATCAGGGGGGCAGAGTAGCAAGCGCGGAGGGCATACTGGGCCTTGTGGTCGCTGAGCAGAGAATAGGATAAGGTGGGTAGGGTCAAGATCAGGGTGTCTGGTCCTAGTAGGGGAAGGAAGCCTAGAGGCACTAGCAGATGCAGCAGGAATTCCAACTTCTTCGCTGGAATCAGAAGGTGCTCCAACACCATTAGAGGGTGAAGCAACAGCGAAAGGGCCATTTCACCAATGCTATCACCCAGATATGCGTAGCGATCTGTGAAAGCGTAAGGGTGTTGACTTATGGCAGGCATGACGATGCACATCGTTCCGCAGGCCCACCCTGCGGCCAGGAGCAGCAGAGCGGCTCCCATAAGGTATCTCCTGTGCACGAGGAGAGCATACATGGCGAAGGCTGCGGCTACAAAGGCCATTTCCTCTTTGACCAGAAGGGATAGGATCAGCAACACGAAGAATGGACGATAGCGTCTGGTCAACAGACTGTATGTAGCGAAAGAAAGCAGTGGCACACTCAAGCAGATCGCGTGGAACTCAGAGTAGTTCACCCAATGGAGCACGGGATACAGAAAGTACGCTGCAGACAAAGTCAGGGCGAGTAGCCTGCTGGTTGTCTCCTTTCTAGCATAGAGGTATATAGGCACGGCTCCCAGTGCCAGGCAAGCCGTTTGGAGAATCAACAGGCAAGCTGCGTCGGGCCAAAGGCAGTAGAGAGGCGTTAGAAGTGAAAGGGCAGGTGAGAAGTGGTGCCCTAGGAAGTTGACAGGGCGATCTCCGATGAGAGTGGTCTCGAACCATCGCCCTTGACATGTGCTCCACATGACCTGAGTGAATATCGCTAGATCGTTGTACGTGCGGAAGTTGGCATGCTTCACCAAAGAAAGGGCGGAGAAGACAACGACGTAGCCTGCAAGCATCGATCCCAGGAGAACAGCTGCGGCTCGGCGCCGCAGGGCTCCGATTTCGCGGGGCCGCACCCACGTGCGGATGCTAAGCCGCGATCGGTGTACCACGGCAGCTGCCACCAAACCAGCCAGTATGGTGCCCAGGAACTCCAGAAGGATGATCACATCAGAGAATGCCATCTTGATGCCCGGCCTCAGCGATGGTGTCTCGTTGCTCCTAGGTCAAACCTCGGTACCATCTTCACTCAGCCACGAGCACGGGTGTTGCTTGCAGGACTATTCTATCTCCCTGCTGTTCGCCGTGAACATCATATACTGATAAGCGCTGTCCCGAACCAGCATCATACATGCCAATCTCTATCACATACGCACCAGCAGGTGCCTCGGGATCCACGATGATCTCGTACCGATCAGTGATGACCTCCCCTCGTAGCCAACTCGTCGTTGGAGCCTCGCCACCCAGTGGGATACTGTCGGCCTGGCCCCAGACTCGTTCCTCTGCGTCGAGGAGGTGGGTGAACACCGTGTAGGAGACCTCCATTTCGTCCAGAGCCTGCCAGTAGAGGGTGAACTCCAAGGTCTGCCCAGGCTCCAGCCGGTCCACGTCCAGGTCATAGCCCAGGAAGAGCACCCCTTCTCCGGCTCTTGCTTCCATGGGATGCTCGACGGCCTGGACAGCGAAATCGCGCGATCGCCCCTGCACGTTGAGATGTCCTAGCTGCAACTCTCCAAGTACCTGGCCTTCCTCCAGGACCTGCAAGAAAAGATCGTGGCGACCCTGTGGTGCGTCGGGAGGCATAACCAGATCGTGCCAGTCTCTGAGCACCTCGCCTTCGTCCCACTCCGTGGTGGGGTATGTGCCATCCACAGGGCGGTCTTTCTGCTCGAACCACACGTTCCCCTCTTCGTCGGCCAACTGTACCGACAAGACGTAGTCGCGCTGCACGTCCTCGACTGCCCGCCAGTAGAGGGCCAGCCTCACTCTCTCTCCAGGGCTGGCGACGGTCACGGGCAAATCGTAGCCCAGGAGTTCGAGGCCAGGCGCCACGTTCCTGTTCGCGGGGGCGGTGGGCTCCATGGGATCGACGGCCGGTGGGGTGAGCGGCACGATGATCTCCATGGTGCCTACAGTCAGACTGCTCTTGAAAGAACCCGACTGCGGATCGATGACCTGGAGTCTCTCCATCGTCTCGGAGCTGTACACCGCCACCTCCACGGAGTACACACCTGGCGGGGTGGCTGCGAGGCAGGGGAGGTTGTAGTAGTCAATCTCCAGTTGCTCGGCCGACCATCTCGACGTGGGTTCGAGGTTGTTGCTCAAGAGCAGCTTGTCCGCCTGGCCTACCAGCCGTCCCTGGCCATCAAGAAGATATACGGCCACTTTGTAGTTCTTGCTAGGTGCCTTTGTCGACTGCCATTGCAGGACCACCCATCCCTCTTTGCCCGAGGGCAACACCTTCCTCTCTACCTCCTGGGGGGTACTCGTTGGGCTGAGCGATGAGCCTCCGAAAGCCACGCCCACCAGGCTCAACTCGTCGCCGAAGTTGGCATCGAATGCCTGGAAGGAACGGGCGATGGAGAAGTTCGGGGACTCAGGCAACTCATAGGTTACAAGGTCAAAGCTCTGGAAGGGCTCTACTTCGAGACGCCTTCCGCATTTCCTGAGCAAGAAGTCTATCAGTCCCTTGGGGTCGGAGTTCTGAGATTGGTAGGCCTTCTCCGTGATGAAGTCAGTCCAGTTCACCACCAGAGCAGTGCTATGCCCTCGGCATATCTCGGCCAAGTCTTTCGCGCAAGAGGCTTCGTCAACGTGTAAGGTATGATGAGGCAGAACGCCCCGGTACAGGAAGTTGACCTGAAAGAATGGCAATCGCGCAGCGTCGACCGAACTGGCGGGTAGTATCCAGACTCCACCTTCGACGTACGTGCCGTTCATGACTTCTGCGGCCTCGCTCTCCCTGGCCCCGAGCACCAAGCCCTCTCTGCCTCTCTCCAGCCACGGGAAGAAGTAGTCCTGATAACTGAGGACGCCCACCGTCAAGAGGACGAGGCAGAGCAGCGGCGAGTACGCCCGGCGCAAGGTGGGCGATTGTAGCCTTCCCCTGGCGAAGCGCGTCACGGAGTCAACACCGACTGCGCATAGGAGGACCGCAGCGGGTAGAGCGCCGATGCCTCTGGAGTATTGAGGGGACACATCGGGAGTAAGCGCGCCCGGTAGGGACATCACGATGAGCCAGAGGAAGACGAAAACACACGCTGGCTCCCGTCTTCTGCGCCAGACGTGGGCTATTCCGACTAGGAAAAACACAGAGCTCAAGGGATCGAGGATTGGCCGATGTGCAGGATTGCGCTCGAATTGAGGGTCAGGCACAAGGACGTACATACCGAATGTCCTGGCTGCAGTCTCAATGAGGGTGGAGGCGACCGAGCGGTCGCCTGTCTCCGGGGAGAGGACGCTGACAGTCATCTCGCGCTGAATGAACATGTCCAAATGACCCAGAGCGTAAATGCCCAGTGGTAGGAAGACCGTCACGGCTGCAGCGGTGAGCAGTATCAGATTCGCCAGGTGAGGCTGGCGAGAGCCGGGTCTGGTCAGCGCGCAGTAGCCCAGGAACAGCAGCAGGAAAACGGGGAACAGCCGCGCTGCTCTGTAGGTATAGAGGCTTGCCCCCAGGAAGCACCCAGCCAGCACGAAGGACCACCTATTCTGTAGCCCAATTCCCCTCCACAAGAATAGTGCCGCCGTGCTCGCGAAGAGTGGGAGATAGACGGGCTCCATGCCCGCCCTGCTGTACGTTATGTGCCAATACGAGGTGGCGACCCAGAAAGCCGCAACTGTGGGCGTGAACGATGGGAAGTCCACAGACGGCGGGAAGAGCTCTCCTGCCAGGAGGTAGATCACGGGCACCAACAGCAGACCAGCTATGGCGGAGGCGGCCCTGATGGACAGCACACTGACACCCAAGGTTCGGAACAGGAGAAGGACCGTATAGATGTGCATTGGTTCCTCACCGTAGTCGGCGGTGAAGAAGATCGGGCAGCACCCACCACTCAGGATTCGCTTCGCCTCCCAGCCATCCACGGACTCATCAACGTCCAAGCCCACGGGGATGGAGTCCAATCGATAGAAGCGCAGGAGCGCTGCCAGCAGCATGAGCAGAGCGAGGCACAGGTACTCTCTCTTTCTGAAACTCAGTCTGTTCCATCTCTGCACCAGGGACATCCGCATCGTCTCCCATCGTCAACTCAGGGCCCGGGTCTACGGAGCGACATTCACACTGCTCAAGAGGATCCTGTCACCCTGGACGGTACCTCGAGCATCGTACACCGGCAGTCGTTCCATGGTTTCCGGGTCGTACATGCCTATCTCCACCACGTATTCGCCTCTTGGGGTCTCTGGGTCCAGGGCTATCTCGTAGACATCCGCGATGACCTCGCCCTCGACCCAGCTTGTGGTTGGAGCATCGCCGTCCGCTGGTGGACTGTCAACCTGTCCTCGGACAACACTGTCGGCGTCCAGGACATGGGTGAACACTGTGTAGGGCGTGGTCATCTCAGCCAAACACTGCCAGTACAGAGTCAACCGGATGGGTTGTCCTGCGTCCACGCAACACTCCAGGTCGTAACCCAGGAGCCGTGGGCCGTCACCGAGGCGCACATCAAGTCTGTTCTGCATGGGTGGGACTTCGTAAGACCTTGACCTCCCTGAGATGCGTACGGTGCCCAGGTCCAGTTGTCCCACGAACAGGCCACCCCTGGCCAGCCCTACAGACAGTTGGTAGCTCCCACTGGGGGTCTGTGCGTCCACGACCGCCTCATGCCAGTCGCGGATGACTTCGCCCTTTTCCCACTCGGTGGTGGGATAGTCTCCATACGCCGGTTTGCTCTCCTCTTGGGCCCAGACCCCGCCCTGGGCATCCGAGAGCTGCACCACAACCAGATAGTCGCGAGACACGTCGTGGAGAGCCTTCCAGTAGAGTGCCACCTCGAGATCGTCACCGGGGTTCAGCTTTTCGCGCGGCAGGTCGAAACCCAGCAATCTCACTTCCGGGGCTATCACACCGTCGCTCGTGCTATGTGCAGGCTCGACCGCGGCTGGCACCTGTGGCTCGGCGATCCTCAGTTGGCCAATCGTATAGCTGTACCCTCGCAGCCCCCCATCCTGGTCTTGGCGGGCCAGCCTCTCCATGGTCGTCGTATCGTAGACCACGGTTTCGATATGGTATTCCCCGGGGGGCGTGGCTGGCAAGTTGGGCAGGACGTAGTAATCCATCTCCATCTGGCCCTGTTCCCACTCCGACGTCAAGCGCATGTGGTTGCTGAGCAGGGCTTTGTCAACCTGTCCCACGACTCGATCTCTGGTATCGAGGAGAGTGAGAGCCACCTTGTAGTCTCGGTCCAGGTCGGTCAGGGCGCGCCACTTGAGCACTACCCAGAGCTCAGCGCCGGAGGGTAGCACCCTTCGCTCCGGTTCCGTGGTGGCACGGACCCCGAAGTCTGCGGCCGTGAGCAGCAGTTGGCCGCCGAAGTCGGCAGAGACAGGCTCCAGAGAGTCGGCGATGCGCAAATCGCTGGACGCCGGCAGCTCCCAGACCTGGACGTCGAATCCGTCGAATTCGTACTGTTCTAGCTGTTGACCCTGTTTGCCGAGCAGGAATGGCGCCAGTTGCTTGGGATCAGCGTCTATGTAGTTGTAGGCTTCCTCCAGAATATAGTTCTTGTAGTCAACAAGGAGTGCCTTGGAGGCTCCCTGGGTTAGATCGGATAACTCATCGGCCGCGGTTGCCTCATCCAGGCGCAGGAAGTGAAGAGGTGCTTCACCGCGATAGAGGAACTCTACCGTATGGTGACCCGCTTCGTCGTGGCGCGAGGCTAGTGCACTGATAGGCAGTATCCACACGCCTTCGGGGTCGTCCAACTCGTTCATGGCTGCGGCCAGATCGACGAACTGCCCGTCGAAGTAGTGGTCGCGCAGGTCGGGGTTGCCGGCCCAGACGACGAAGTAGTCACGCACGGTGAGAGCAGCGCTCGTGGCCAGGACAGCGAACACACAGAGTGAAACGAGGACTCTGGCTCTGGCGGAGGGTCTCCTGGTTCGTAACCAGTGCCAGAGCGTCTCCACGCCCAGGGCAGGGAAGACACAGGCCGCAGGGAGGGCGCCGATGCACCGGGAGAAGTGAGGCACGTCTCTGGGAGGTGTGAGAATGGGGGGCAAGCTCAAGATCACGAGCCAGAGCAGGAGCAGGGAGTGGGGTCGCTCCCGCCACCTGGTCAAGCTTACGCCCAGGCCGACGAAGAAGAAGAGGGAAGTCAAGAGGTCGAAGGCGGGACGCCCTGGAAGGTTGTGCCGCCAGTAGGGGTCGCCTCGCACGTTGTAGGTGCCCAGAACTCTGACGCTGCTCTGGAGGAGGGAGCGCAGGGGGCCCTGGGGGTTCTTCTCCGGGTTGAAGATGGAGACCTCACTCGCCCGGCGAAGGAAGACGTCGGAGTGAGTGACGTAGTAAGCTCCCAGAGGGGCGAAAACCACCACGGCCACCAGCAGGCACACTGCGATCTTGGTCCCGTACTCTCGCCAGAACCCCTTCTCCACCAGGGAGCGGTATCCGAGATAGCACAGGATCAGAATGGGAAGGAATCTCAGCGCCTGATATGTGTACAGGCTGGCTCCCAAGGCCAACCCCGTCGACACAAACTCGCGCCAGCGCTGCGTCGTCAGCCCTCGCCACAGGAAGTACAAAGTGAGCACGACGAACAGGGGGCAGAGGATGATCTCCCATCCCAGCCTGCTGTAGCTGACGTGCCAGTAGGAGATAGCGAGCCAGGAACTGGCCAGCAGTCCCGCAGTACGTGAGCTCAGCAACTGCCTGACGAGCACGTGTAGCAGGGGTATGGTAATCGTGCCGATGAGGGCGGAGAGCAGCTTGATCGCCAGGGGTGTGGAGCCGAGGAGCTCGAACAAGGCAGCCAGGAGGTACATGTACATAGGCTCGATGCCGCCCCAGCTCTCTGCGAAGAAGATGGGGTGCTCGCCCGCCAGGATACGATTGGCGGCCACTCCTTTGTACGCGGTGTCCCCGGCCAGGCCAGGAGGGATCTCCTCAAGCCCGTACAGTCGCAAGCCGGCCGCCACAACAACAATGACCGCCAGAAGCAGCAACTCCCGCCTGGAGAAAGGCATGCTCATGCCTCCGTTTCGATCCGCATGGTGTTGCGCCGGCAGGTACGACGAGACACCGACATGGCCCTAAGCCGCCCGCCTTTCTTCGAGATCTTCGGCCCCGGGCACTCGGCTCACACGCTTGCTGAGAGCCAAACCGGTGATCCAGTAGACCAGAACGCCCAGGTTGATGAGGGCGTTAGCGTACTTCAAGGGCTCGATGAGCCATTCCTGCTCCAGGACGCCGAGCATGTCCAGGAGGGCGGCGTCGTGCAGGCACATGTTGGCCAGAAAGGTGAGAGAGAGCACTGCGTAGACTATCCTCCACCGTCGGTGAGTGTGCAGGGCCAGCGCCAGGAACGGAAACACCGAGAAGACGTACGTCTCGTGCACCTGGGTGAGGGACATGTAGCAGGAAAAGCCCAGAAACGCGGCCACGACGGGGACAGAGGACTCGCCCCCGTTCCTCCACAGCCTCCACAGGCCCAGAGCGTAGAGCAGGGCCAGCAGTGCGAGGCCGATGGTCCTGGGGGTGATCAGTGTCCCGAGTGTGGGAAGCTGTGAGAGGGGCGCTGCGGTGTCAGCCACCTCTGCTCCCAGGCCTAGCACCCACCACAGGTTGTGGGCCCCCATCGTCGTGTAGGCCGGCAGGCCCGGGATGTCCAGACGGCCAATGGACCGCAGGTAACCCACCAGGCTGTCCCCGGTCCCCCGGCAGAAGAAAGGTGAGAAGACCAGGATCACGGTCGCCCCTGCGGTGACCAGCCCCTTCAGGACTGCACGGGTTCCCAGTTGCCGCCAGGTGAGAAAGAGGATCAGGGGCAGAAAGAGGGCGCCTTGCGGCTTGCTCAGTGCGGCCAGCGCAACGCTGAACCATGCTCCCACCACATGCTTCTCCAGGATGAGGACCACGGCCAGCACGGCGAAGAGGGAATGGATGGGGTCAGTCTGCCCTCCATAGGCCGAATCGAAGAGGATGGCAGGATTAAAGAGATAGAACGTCATAGACAGCAGAGCGACTCGCCGGTTGGTCCTCCTGTGGACGAAGACGAAGATGATAGCGCCGGTGGCCAGGTTGGCGGCGATCATGGGCAGCTTCATCATGGAATAGAAGAGGAGTGTGGTTTGTGCCAGTGGGAAAGGAAAGGCAGGCGCGAACAGTCGCCGGTACAGGGAGCCCACGAGCGAGAAGAGGTATGGAATCAAGGGCAGGTAGTTGATGGGCTCCACCAGCGGGTCGGCCAGATACACGGTGTGAAGTCCCCCTGTGGTCACCTTCCAAGCCCAGAGCATGTAGATGCCCAGATCCCCCACAAAGCCAGGGGTGGGCGCCAGCGCGAGATTGCAGGCCAGGGCCAGCAGCAGAACGCCCAGCAATGGTTTGTCCTGCGAGGGCTCCAGTGCGAGCCACGGGAATCTGCGAGCCAGCTTCCCCAGCAGCAAATGAAGAACCACCGCGCCTACCGCCGCGCTGGCTATCAGAGTGAGGACGAGGAGCGAGACGTAGGTCAGGTACTGGCGGTGCAAGGCGGCGACGAAGCCCAGCGCCACCACCAGGGGCAGACTGGCCCAGAAGGAGATCGATCCCGAGACGCCCATCCATTGCAGGAAAAGGAACAGGAGAATCACCGACCCAAGTATGATGAGCAGCGTCAGGGGCGAGGGAGCGACGACCCCTGCGCCAGCAGGTTCGATGCTGATGCGGCTGATCAACAGGCCAAGCTGGCGGGAGTCATTCTCCGGAGAGAATGCCTCTGGCTCGATCTCCACGAGCATGTTGCCCGACCAGTCGATCATGGAGGCAGGGATGGGGATTTGGTACTCGGTCATTCCGTCCTCAGCGACGAAAAACGCAAGGTGCTGATCGTTGAGCCATACCTCTACCTGAGGAAGGGGTTCCTCCGCGGGTCGGTAGCCACTGGCGTGCAGAGAGAGCGTCCAGCCCTGCCCGCAACCCACTCCCGGGAATCTGACGGAGGCGTGAGGCCCTGTCCATCGGTAGTCGTCGACCGAGCTGCTCTCCCTTTGGTGAAAGCCTGTGATGTAGAGGTCGTCGTCAGCCTTCACAGCCCCGATGTCCAGGGAGTAGGTGGCGTCCCATTGATAGGCAAGGAACACGACTATCAGCGTGAGAGCCAATAGGGCACAGTGCCATCGGCTCCACAGCGAATCCCTGATCAACGTTTGTCCTCCCTAGGGGACCGAAGGGGGAGAGTGATCTCATTGGCCTCCCTCCCCTCCCACACCACGCCCCCGGTCGAGTGCCTCCCCAGTAGGCGAGATGCTACCCACGATGAAGCTTGTCTTTTCGTCGGCAGCAGGGGGCGGAGACTCCAATCCGTTTTCCACGTCGGCGGGGTAGACAGATACGTGTATACTATACCCGTCCCCCATCGGTTCAGGCAACCCGCCCAGGCTGTAGTAATGCACCTCCTGCTGGCCCACTTCCCACTGGCTCGTAGGTCGGTCCTCGTCGCTGAGCAAGAGTCTCCGAACGCTGGCCACCGTTTCTCCTGATGCCCCCGTCAACATCACCTCCACTGCGTAGTCGGCGTCAGGGCGCATGTCTGCCTGGCATCTGAGAGCCACCCAGGCTTGGCCTGAGCCAGGCGGACCAAGCCCGGAGTTGCCGCCGGTCAGTCTCAGACCCTGGCCGAAGTCCACGTCCAAGGGTTGCAGGTCGGAAGGGAAGGAGAAGACCACCTTGTCCGGTAGCTGGTAGACCAGCACGTCGAAACCATCGAACTGTTGGGTCTCCAGCCTTTCGCTGTGCTTGTCGAGAAGGAAGGGTAAGAGGCCCCTCCAATCGGCGTAGAGGTCGTACCAGGGCTGCGCCGGCCAGTCCCCTGTTCTGTCGAGCACCCATGCCGTTTCGCTACCTTGGCAGGCCTCGCTGAGTTCCTGGGCCAGTGTCGTATCGTCCAGATGTACGTAGTGGTGGGGTGCCTCACCCTCATAGAGGAAGTCGAGAACGAAGTAGGCCATTCTCTGTTCGCCGTGGGGACCGAGAGGAACGATCCACACCGAGTCAGGCTCGGCCAGTTCTTTCATCACAGAGGCCGTCTCCACCATGCGTGGATCGAAGGCCTTGATCAGCTCGATCTCCTCCACCCGCGGCGCGAAGTAGTCTCGGTAGGCGAGCACAGCGGTCAGGACGAGGCAGCCCGCCACGACGATGGAGAAGGTGGCTCTGGCCTTGCGGGACCAGGTTCTGCCCTTCAGCGAAAACCAGGCAGCCTCCACTCCCAGGGCGGGGAAGATGTAGGCGGCGGGTAGAGCGCCGATGGCCCGCAGGGAGTGGGGCAGTTCGGGATAGGTGAGAATGGCGGGGAGCAGCATGGCGAAGAACCAGAGAAGACAGAAGCTGTAGGGCATGCTTCGCCCACGGCGAAGACTAACAACGAGGCCAACAAGAAGGCAGGCCAGGGTGAAGAGCTCGAAGGCGGGGCGACCGGCGGGGCTGTGCCGGGTGTTGGGATCGGCCAGGAAGCCGAACATGCCGAGCTGGCGCAGAGTGTTCTCCGTAAGTAGGCTGGCAAGGGGTCTCTCGTCCAGAGCGCCGAAGACGGAGACCCCGGAGCGGACCAAGAAGCTTCCGGGGTCGGCCACGAAGTGCGCACCGAGGGGTGCGAAGACGAAGACGAAGCAGATCGCGAATACCGCCAAAGCGGAGATGGGGGAAGCAAGGGGAGCGGTAGACTTCGGCACACCATCCTGCGCGCGGAAGCCGCTCCAGATTCTGCGCACGGCCTGGACCAGGAATGGAAGGAGCAGAAGAGGAAGGAAACGACTCGGCGTGTAGGTGTAGAAGGCGAGGGCAAAGCAGAATCCGGACAGAGCGAACCACACGAGGACCCTAGGCGAAGGGAGCCGGTTCCAGCCGCGCCACAGCAGGTAGAAGGATAGAGAGGCGAACAGAGGAAGGAGGACCCCCCGGAAGCCCAGGCGGCTGAAGTTGAGGTGCCAGTACGACGTGGCCAACCAGAGGCTGGTCAGGAAGGCTATCACGCGGGCCTTGCACTCAGTTCGCTGGAAGATCTCCTTGACCAGGAGGTAGGTGATCGGAATGGTGGCCGTCCCGGCCAGGGCGGCCACGACACGGATGGCAACAGGCGTCCTGCCCAGGAAGGCGATGGACAGGGCGACGAGATAGATGAACAGAGGCTCCCGCGTGCCGTAGAAGATGTCCAGGTCGCCGTCAAGGACGCGGAGGGCCTCGAGGCCATTGGCGGCTTCGTCCCTCCAGAGGCCAATAGGTAACTCGTTGAGGCGGTAGAAGCGGAAGAAGGCAGCGACGATGAGTAGTATGACGATGGCGACGAGGTCTTGCCTGACTGCTTTCCTGATCAAGGGTCCCTGAGGGCGCACCAGCTACTGCACGACGACCGTGGACGGGAGCAGGAGCCGATCGCCAACCAGCTCTCCTGACGGCTCGCGGAGCTGTAGCCGCTCCCCCGTCGCCGCGTCGTACATGCCTATCTCTAGGGCGTACTCCCCTGGACGCGCATCGGCGTCGATGGTCAGGTCGTAGACGTCGGTGATCACCTCTTCCTCGATCCAACTGGTCGTGGGCAAAGTGCCATCGCCCGGAATGCTGTCCTTCTGTCCGCGCACCTGGTTCTGGGGGTCGAGCAGGTGGGTGAACACCGTGTATGAGGTCTCCGTGGTCCCCGTGGCTTGCCAGTAGAGGGTCAACGAGATCGCGCCGCCAGGCTCGACCTGCGTCTCGCTCAGGTCATACCCCAGCAACGTGATGCTGTTGCCCACCAGAATCTCCAGAGGATATTGGATCTCTGGGACCGCGAAGTAGTGGGGCCGCCCTTTGACGCCGACCGTGCCCAGGCTAGCCTGTCCCAGGACCGAATCGCCATCCAGCACGGTGAGGGAGAGTTGGTACTCTCCTTCAGGCGCGTCGGGGGGCACGGGAACGTCGTGCCAGTCGCGCAGGACCTCGCCCTCTTGCCATCGAGTTGTGGGGTAGGTACCATCCAGGGGGCGCTCCGTCTGTTTCGCCTGGAGGCGGCCCTCCCCGTCCTTGAGTTCCAGAGAAATGACGTAGTCAGCGTCCACGTCTGCGAGGGCTTCCCAGTACAGGGCCACACGGAGGGTACCCCCGGGTTCCACTTCTTGCTGTGGCAAGTCATATCCCAGCAACCTGACAAAAGGTGCCAGGTCTCCGTCAAACACCTGACTCTGGGGTTGCACCTGTGCCGGGACACCAGACTTGACCACTTGCAGGGACCCCACTCTCTTGCTTTGGCCGGCGATCTGGCCCTGCTCGTCCAGCACAGGGAGTCTCCCTGTCGTCTCGGCCTCGTACACCGCCACCTCTATGAAGTACTCCCCCGGCGGAGTCGCCGGTGGGGTGACCAGTGTGTAGTAGTCCATTTCGACCTGCCCCTGTTGCCAGAGAGAAGTCGTCTCCAGTCTATTGCTCAGCAAGACCTTGTCCATCTGAGCCAGCACCCGGCCCCGGCTGTCCACCAGGTACACCGCGGCCTTGTAGTCTGCGTCGGGTGTGTTCAAGGCCTTCCATCGCAGCGTGACCCAGGCGTCCTGGCCTGAGGGAACGAGGTGCTCGTTGACGTCGGTGGGAGTGGCGACCGCCTCCCGTAGCGAGCCGCCATAGGCCACTTCGGTGAGCGAGACCTGGTCCCCGAAGCTCACCGAGGTGCTTACAAGGGAGTCGGCGATGGTCAACTCGGGATCAGGAGGCAAACTGTAGCTCACTACGTCAAGGGCCTGGAACTCCTCCCTGCCTAGCTGCGCGCCATACTTGTCCAGCAGGAAGGTCAGCACCTGCTTGGGATCGGCGTGGTAGAGGTAGGCCCCACCCAGGATCGCCGCATCCCACTCCATGACCCAGGCTTCATTCAGGCCCTGTACCAGCGCCGTCAACTCGGCGGCCACGGTGTCCTCGTCTGTTCGCAGGAAATGGTGAGGGGCTTCGCCTTCGTACAGGAATTCCACAGTGTAGTGAACAGAGCCCGGCTCCGCCAGAGAGGTGAGGGGAAGAATCCAGATACCATCGGGCCGAGAGAGTTCGTTCATGGTCTCAGTAGCTTCCACGAAGGCCATGTCAAAGGCGCGGGGCAACTCTGGGCTGTCCCAGGCACCGAAGTAGTCGTTGCAGGTGGAGATCCCTGTTACGAGGAAGACCAAAACGCCCAGGGCCAGCACCAGGCGGGAGAAGGTTGCCGGCGAGCGGGATCGCTTTGGCCACTCCAGGGCCTCCTGCAGGCCAACGGCGGGCAGGATACAGGCCAGGGGCAGCAGTCCGATGCTGCGCGACGAGTGGGGCACGCCTGAGAGACTCAGTACGGCAGGCAGCGACATCACAGCAAGCCAGATGAGGAGAAAGAGATAGTGGGGCCTGCGCCATCTGGTGATGGTCAGGACCAGGCCCACGACGAACAGCAGCCCCGTCAGGGAGTCGAGGAGGGGACGCTGGGCCGGGTTCTGCCTCCAGTTCGGATCCGGCAGCAGGAGGAAGGAGGCCGCGGTCTTCGCCGTGCTGGTCAAGAGCGCGCGGATCGGCGAACCCTGGTTGTACTCGGGATTGAGGATGGAGACGTCGGCAGCTCTGGAGAAGTAGGTGTCGAAGTGCGTGAGGGCAAAGTAGCCCAGGGGTAGGAAGGCCGCCAGGGCCATGCCAAAGAGGACGACCCAGTTGAGCAAAACACGTTTATCCAGGCGTCGAGTGAGCAGGAGGCAGCATGAAACGTACAGCAAAAAGACGAAGGGAACCAGCCTTGATGCTCTGTAGGTATACATGGTCAGACCGAGCATCAGGCCGCACAGGGCGTAGTTCAACACTCTTCCCGTCCTTCTTGCTCGCCAGAAGAGAAAGGCCGTGGCCGTGATCATCAACGGCAGGGTGATGGGCTCCATCCCCAACCTGCTGTAGTTCAGATGCCAGTAGGAGAGAGCCAACCAGAGGGCGGCCATCAACCCCATCCGGGAAGCCGCTCGGTCACCCCGTTCGGAGCGGAAAAGCTCCTTGGCCAGCAGGTAGAGTAGAGGCACGGTAATCGTGCCTATAGCCGCTGACGTCAACCGGATGACGAAGGGGCTTTGACCGAAGAGAGCGAAGAACAGCGCGACGAGATGGATGTGCATAGGCTCTTCGCCCAGCTCCTCCTCGAAGAAGACGAAGGGTCTCCTCTCTTCCAGGACGCGCCTGGCTTCGTATCCGTTGAAGGCTTCGTCGGAGTGCAGTCCCAGGGGGATAGTGTCGAGTCTGTAGACCCGGAAAACGACGGCCAGGAGGGTGATCAGAGCCAGCAGCAGCCATTCGTTCCTGACAAGCGCCAAGAGCGGTTTCATGGAAGACTCCGAGGTGGACATCCTGCGACCCCACGAATGCCGGTCACGGCCGGACCTCCACGGAGGTCAACAGGACGCTGAGGCCTACCGAGTTGCCGGTCTCGTCCAGAACTTCCAGGTTCTGCATCGTCTCCAAGAGATAGGCACCGGCGTCCAGGCGGTAAGACCCCGGCTCCAGGTCCAATGGTATCTCTATCTCGTGCCGGTCCCACACGATCTCCCCCGGCTCCCACCTTGTGGTGGGGGAGAAGTTGTAGACCGGCCACCGGTCGCTCTGGGAGAACAGGCCAGTGACCTCCTGATCGGTGAGGTGGACGAAGACCTTGTAGTTCTCGTCCATCTCCTGGAGGGCCAGCCAGTAGAGGGTGACTTCGATGGTGTCCCCAGGACGGACCGAACTCTGGTCGAGGTGGAAGCCCAGTAGCTTGAACCGGTCGCCCAGATCGGCCTCCACGGGTTGCGGGCGCTGGGCCGAAGAAGAGGAGCGCACGTGCCAGACCGTGAGCGAGCCCAGCAGGACGCAGGCCGCCAGCAGAGCGAGGAGGGCCTTCCAGCGCCTGGCCCAGACGAGTATGGCGAGCACAGCAGCCAGGCAGGCCAGAGAGGTGAGCGTCGCCGCTAACTCCAAGGGCGTGTCCTCGAAACGGACCAGGACGCTGTGCTGGCCGGCGGGCAGATCGACGGCAAGGAGGCCCATCCTTCCCAGAGGGTAGGCCGGCTCTTTCTGGCCGTCCACGTAGACCCCCCAGTTGGGCACGTAGAAGCTGTGCCAGGAGAGGGTCATGGGTTGGGCTGTGGCTACGTCCAGGTCCATGGAGAGAGGCCCGTGCTCGTTGACAAAGACGCTGGGCAGCTCCGCGGGGTCCAGCCCCACTGGCTCGAGCGGTCCCTTATCCACGGGCAAGAAGATGGCCCCTGGCTCCTCCTCCACCCACGCCGGCAAGTACTCCAGTAACCAGGGGTCCGGATACAGCCTGGCCCAGAGGCCCGTCAGATAGTCATACTCGGCCATGGTGGCGAAGTGGACCGTGCCCTCGGTCAGAGGTTCCTCGTGCTCGGGCAGGTATTGGGGCTCGATGGGAAGGCCAGGCAGGGCAGTGACCAAAAGAGCGAGAACGAGAACCAGGGCCACGGCCAGCCCCCACAGCGAGCGGCCCCGGAGGGACCAGGTTTCTGTCTCCTGCGCTGCCCGGTCCCCCAGCAGGAGCAGGGGGATGGAGCCGATGGCGAAGGCACAAGTGAAGCTGGTCAGGGTCAAGAAACGGAACGGGTATTGGAGGTAGGGAAGCAAGGGCACGTGATCCCACAGCGGGCGGGAGTAGACGAAGAGCATGAACAGGGACACGAAGGTCGCGCACAGGAAGA
>CAZOBP010000015.1:0-29242 GCA_964577995.1 uncultured Anaerolineales bacterium | reverse complement strand
CGGCACCTTGAATTCACGGGCCGAGTGGACTATAATACATCTAGAGATAGTGGCCGCTGATAGCCCTCACCGTTGACCCAATCGCTCTGTGGAATACGATCATGGACAACCGTCACAGAAGAGCCCTAGTCTGCTACCTGTTGCTCATACTGGTGGCCCTGCCTCTGGCCCATCCAGCGCAGGCCCAGGGTGCCTCTCACGTCGACGTCCTCACCGTTGAGGGCGCTATCACCCCCATCGTGGCCAGCTACGTCTACCGAGGGATCGAAACGGCGCAGCGGGATGGCTCTCTATGTCTCATCATAGAGCTCGATACGCCAGGTGGCTCAGTAGACGTAACAGAGCAGATAGTGCAGAGCATGAGGGCCGCCAGCGTGCCCATCGTCATCTATGTGCAGCCCGAGGGGGCGAAAGCCGCTTCGGCTGGGACATTCCTCGCCTTCGCCGCCGACTTTGCGGTCATGGCCCCCAGCACTCGCATAGGTGCTGCCCATCCCGTGGATATGTCAGGGCAGGAGATGTCCGAGGCCGTCGAAGCCAAGTCTGTGAACGACGCTGTCGCCATGATCAAGGGGCTGGCCGCGGCCCGAGGGCCTGATGCCGTCGCCTGGGCCGAGCGAGCGGTCCGCGAGAGTTCATCTATTACCCAGGATGAGGCGCTGGAGTTGGGTGTTGTGGACTTCGTTGCGCAGGACCTTGGTGAGGTGGTGGCCGCCTTACACGGCCGCGAGGTCGCCGTGGGAGACGAATGGGTCACCCTGGCCACCCAGGACGCGAGCATCAACCGCCTCCCCATGAACGCCATCGAGGGCTTCCTGCACACCATCACCAACCCCAACATCGCCTTCCTGCTCATGACTCTCGGTTTGAACGCCATCATCTTCGAGTTGTCGCAACCAGGTGGCTACTTGTCAGGCGTCGTGGGTGCCATCTGCCTCGTCCTGGCGCTCTTCTCGCTGGGCGTGCTCTCTGTCAACTGGACTGGGCTGATATTTGTCGCCCTGGCCTTCATCCTTCTCATCGCCGACGTCAAGGCCCCCACTCATGGAATCCTCACCGCCTTGGGGGTGGTGTCATTCATCCTGGGTTCTATGATCCTGTTCAGCTCTCCCTTCGCCCCAGTGTCTCGGGCGCTGGTGGTTACGGTTGGTCTCACGACCGGCGTGTTCTTCGCTTTCGTCGTAGCCAAAGTCTTCGGCATCCACCAACGCAGACCGACCACTGGCCTGGAAGGACTGATCGGTCAACCCGCAGTGGCTCGATCAGATCTCGCTCCCACAGGCACAGTATTCCTCAAGGGCGAGCTATGGCAGGCTGTGACCAGTGAAGGAACTGTCAAACGGGGCGAGCAGGTGGAGGTTGTGGCGGTTGAAGGATTCAAGCTGCGCGTAGCGAGGGCGACTGGAGAGTCCACTCGCCCTTGAGTATCGGATCGGGTTAGACAGGCGAAAAGGAGGAAAGAATTGTGGAACAGATACTAGAACTTCTGACCGGCCTGGGATTCAGCGCCTTGGTTGTGGTTATCCTCTTGCTGGGGGTGTTGAGTTCGGCCATCAAGATCGTCCAGGAATACGAGCGAGGAGTGATATTCCGCCTGGGCCGTCTCGTGGGGGCCAAAGGACCCGGCCTCTTCTTCATCATCCCCATGGTGGACCGTATGGCCAAGGTCGATCTCAGGGTGGTCACACTGGAAATCCCCTCTCAGGAGGCGATAACCAAGGACAATGTCACCGTCAAGGTGAACGCGGTGGCCTTTTTCCGCGTTGTGGATCCCTCCGCGGCCATCGTGCAGGTAGAGGATTTCCGCAAAGCGACCTGGCAAATCGCTCAGACCACTCTGCGCAGCGTCTTGGGTCAATCGTCTCTGGATGAACTGCTCACCCATCGCGAGACCATCAATGAGAAACTCCAGAAGATCATAGACCAGCAAACCGAGCCCTGGGGCATCAAGGTTAGCATCGTCGAAGTCAAGGATGTGGAGCTGCCCGAGACCATGAAGCGAGCCATGGCCAAGCAGGCCGAGGCAGAGCGCGAGAAGCGGGCCAAGATCATCCATGCCGAGGGCGAGGTCGCGGCTTCCCGGAACTTGAGGGACGCTGCGGGCACCATGGCTCAGGAGCCGGCGGCCATCCAGCTGCGGTATCTTCAGACCCTGACCGAGATCGCGGTGGAGAAGAACTCGACCATTATCTTCCCGGTGCCCATCGAGTTCATACAGGCCTTTGCCAAGATGTTCGGCCAGAAGGAGAGCGAATAGCGCTTCGGGAGGCACCCGACGGATCGCTGGGAATATCAGATCACCACCCACCCGGTGGAAGAGGTGCTCAAGGTCCGTGAGGAACTGGGGCATCCTCCCGACCCTGCCGGTCCCACAATCGTCTATTGTGACGTCGAGGGCCAGTGCTTCTTCGACGAGGCCCCCAACCCCTATGTAGAGGCCATCGTTCACATCCTCAACGAGAGGGGCGAACAGGGCTGGGAGCTGGTGCAGATAGCCTTTCGTGAGGCAGACTTTTTCTGTGTCTGGCGAAAAGAGGTGTAGTCACTCCACGGACTCCCTGGATCTTCACACTACAAGCGCCCGCTCTCCTCGCGGGCGCTTGCTGTCTCCTGTGTTGTGGTGCTAGGGGGTGAGTGCACCCGCTTCCCTCCTCCCACTGTGGCCAAGATGGGATCACGGATGCCTCTTTGCCTCCTGGGGGTCTGTCATCCCGAACCTAGGGAACTTCGATCTCAGACACGGGGATGGCTACCAGGTGCAGACTTACCTCCCGGTCGAGTTCCTCGTGCACGACTGTCACCAGGCGGTCGGCGAGTCCCTCCTCCAGCCCCCCCCTGGCATAGACGGTCACCAGTAGACTCAACTCCTCCCCTTCCCGTTCGACGTCCAAGCCCACAAGTGACACACCCTCCAGATCGTCCAGCTCCCGGCCGATCACGCGTCTGACCACCTCCTCCTCTTGGCTGGCCTGAACACTCCTTCCGGAGACGAAGCCCAGCGGCAGCGAGATCACCAGCAAGAGGAGTATGGAGACGACGAGCCCACGGCGTAAATGGCTTTTTCTCTCTCTGACGCCCCTCGCCGGACGGAAACCCAAGAGCAGGAAGATGACGGCCCCGGCAAGTATGATGCCGATGAGGTTCGTCCCGAATAGCAGCATCCCACCACCCGCCACGGCGAACCGGCGAGCCGCGAGGCCCACACCCACAACGCCCAGGGGCGGCACCAGGGCTGCAGCGATGGCCACCCCTGGCAACGCAGCGGACACATCCTTGCGAGACAGCGCGTAGGCCCCGGCGGCACCCGAGGCCAGAGCGATCATCAAGTCCATCAGATTCGGAGTCGTCCGAGCCAGAATCTCTGCAGTCGGCTGACCTAGAGAGAATACCGATGCGAGAAACAACGCAACGACCACTGCGAGGAAGATGCCTTTCACAGTGGATTCTGCCGCATCCCGCAAGAGACGGATGTTACCTTGAGCGATAGCGAGGGCGATCCCAATGATGGGGCTCATCAGCGGAGCCACCAGCATTCCCCCGATGATCACAGCCGCGCTATTGAGGAGCAAGCCCAGAGTGGCAATGGTCGCGGCAAGGGTGGTCATCACAAAGTAATCAATGTCAGTCCGGGCTCCTTCCCTGATCTCGCGGTAGACCGACGACCTCTCCTCCGCGTCCAGGGTGGGCAGCACACCGTAGACCGTGCTCCACACCCGTCTGAGCCAGAACTGAGGCAGCGGCGCTCGCTGCTTGACAATCATGACTGGCACCGATGACTTACGCGCTATTCTTTCCGGTATCGTGCCGAACAGCACTCTGTCGAAGAGACCTTCTTCAGAAGCCCCCAGGAGCATCAGATCGTAATCCTCCGCCTCCGAGAGAATGCCGCGCACGATACCGGGAGCGGTCACCAACCTGGTCTTGATCAGCTCGTCGGTGGGCAAGCCCTGTATGGTTCGGGCTATCATATCCATGCCGTGCTGGCGCTCTTCTTCCGTCGCACCCTCGCGACAGACGTATACCACCGTCACCTGGCCTCCATAGAGACCAGCTAGCTTCACGCCTACTTGGGCAGCAATGGAGGCATGGGGACCGCCGCTCGTGGGCAGGAGGATCGTCTTCGGCGTGGAAAGCTGGTCACCCTTCACCAGCACCACGTCGCATGGCGCATTCTCGACCACCGGATCCAGGGTCTGGCCTAGAATCCGTCCCTTGGTCTCACTATATCCCTCCCAGCTCAAGAGGATCAGATCGCACTTCTCCTCCGTGGCCGTGTCTATGATCCCCTGAGACACGCTGCGGGCCACCCTCGTAACTGGTGTGAGGGATACCGAACCCGTGTCTTCTGCCCCCAGAGACCAACTGAAGACCGACTCGACCCCCTGGGCCTTCCTCGCGCCCTCGTGCAGAGGAACCTGGGCAGGCAACGTTACCACCCTCAAAGGCAGGACCTCCCCACCCTCGCCACCCGCGAGAGCCACCGCCAACCTGATCAGTTGTGACGGCCTCTCACTTGGTCCCACGGGCACCAGGACGCGATACCGGGCTTCTGTTGGCTCTCGTCTCGTCCTGAAGACCACGACGCCTTCCTGTCCCTCGATGAGCTTGCCCCTGGCATAAGCGATGTAGACGCCGAAGCCCACCGCAAGCCAGATCGCGCCCACCGTCACAGCAGAAGCGCCCATGATGGGCATCAGGAACACATTGACCACCAAGGCGAGAGCCGGGAATAGGGGTCGCACCGGCAACCGAAAGCTGGACACTTGCTCCTCGTTGCGCTCGCGGACCGCGTCACCCACCGCAACCATGCTCATCACAAACAGAGCACAGAAACCCCCCAGCCTGGCCACAAGCTCCAGTCCGCTCGTGAGGCACAGCAGAGCAGCCGCCAATCCAGCAAGTATCAACAGGACGTGCGGCGTTTGCCACCGGGTCGCGCGCCGCCTGAGGAGCTCCGGAAGAACTCCGTCTTGGTCCATCACCTGAGCCTGGCGCACCACCGACAGCAGGGCGGAGTTCATGGCCAGCAGCATGAATATCGCAGACAGAAGCAGCATCGCGAGCTGCCCGTACCCGCCAAGGAAGAACTGGGCCATTGCTGCCACCGGCAAGGCCGTCTCACCGAGCCTTGCGCTCGTCAACACACCTCCCGCCGCAAGGGCCACAGCCACGAACAAGAAGGTTCCCAGGCCTACAGTGGCCAAGAAAGCCTGCGGGACGGCCCGTCTGGGCTGCCGAATCTCAGAGACGGTCAGGGGCACCGATTCGAGGGCCAAGAAACCAATCAACAGTAGCGAGAGACCCGATTGCACACCCAGGTAGCCGTGGGGCGAGAAAGGCCGGTAGTTGTCCAACTGAATGCGCGGCAGACATAGAACACAGAGCAGCAGTAGCGCGGCGAAAGCCAACCAGGTAACCACGTCACGGGCCCGCCGGTGGCTCCAACCTCCCAGAACATTGTAGGCAGCGATGATCAGGGTAAGGAGCGCGGCCAACAGCGACTCAGGCAAGTCCACGCCCAGGTAGGCACCGAAGATGGCGCCCACAGTCGCGGCGAAACCCAGAGCCAGCAGCGCACAAAGGAGAAGACTGCCCAGGAGAACCGCCCAACCGGTCAGGAACGCTACCGGTCCCCTGGTCGCCTCGGAGAGCAAGGTGTAGGCCCCTCCTTCGCGCCCGCTCGACGTGAGCAGTTCGACGTAGCACAGGAGGGTGAGGCAAACCACCACGCCTGCCAGGAGGTACGATACCGCCGCAGCCGGGCCTGCCGCAGCCATCACCGATCCCTGCAAAGCGAACACCGCGGTCGCCACGAGAATGGCCAGGCTGCGCGACACCGCGCGAGAGGCGCTCAGTTCCCGACTATAGCGTACCTCGACAGCCGCAGTCTCTTCAGCCACGGCGCACACCTCCCCCAGAAGGGCGACCCAATCCTAACACAAACACAGCCAATTGCCCAACAGCAGGCCCGTGCGAACGATTCTCGGTACTCCGGTGGTCAGTCTGAGAACGCTTGCTCATGAACGCACCCCAGGGCCGCGCTTGAGGAAAGGAGGGTGCTGACGACCGGCATCGTGGGCGGTGGTGAACTGCTCCTCGCACACCGTACCCGGCCTGACCACGATAGCAGCCACGGCCTAGGCGCCGGAAATGGTGCCCTCGCACATGGAACCGCGTGTTTCTCCACCCCTCCTCGCACGAAAGCCAGGAAGCCATCGGTACCTGTAGGGCGAACTTACAGTCCCGCCCACCACTCCAGACTTGAGCGGCGTCCCTTCCGCTCCGCCCGCCGCAGCGTGGAGGCCAGCCCCGTGGACAACAGGAGTGGGATCATTTGCCCATCGAGTACTCGTTCTTCCACACCCTCCGGAAGACCATTGCCACTCCCCTTCAGCCGTGTTATAATAGCGACGATTGCCCCCACAGCTACAGACCGGGGCTTCGCCATTTGAAGAGAGGACCGAAGACGTGACCAAGTTCGTTTTCTGCACGGGCGGCGTCGTATCGTCCGTCGGCAAGGGCGTAGCTGCAGCATCCATCGCTCGCATCCTGAAGAGTAGGGGCGTCTCCGTGTGCATTCAGAAACTGGATCCCTACCTGAACGTGGATGCGGGGACCATGTCGCCCTATCAGCACGGCGAGGTCTTCGTCACTGAAGACGGCTCGGAGACGGACCTCGACCTGGGCCATTACGAGCGTTTCATCGACCAGAATCTCACCAGTTCGAGCAACGTGACCACGGGTCAGGTCTATTCCGCCGTCATCGCCAGCGAGCGTAGAGGCGACTACCTCGGGAGTACGGTGCAGATCATTCCCCACATCACAGATGAGATAAAGCGGCGCGTGCATCAGGTGGCCGAGGAGAGCGGCGCCGACGTGGTCATCGTCGAAGTGGGCGGCACCATAGGAGACATCGAGGGGCTGCCCTTCATCGAAGCCCTGCGGCAGATGCGCAGCGACATCGGACGCCAGAACGTGCTCTACGGCCACGTAACGCTGCTGCCTCGCCTTGCGGTCACCGGCGAACTGAAGACCAAGCCCACCCAGCACAGCGTCAAGGAACTCCGGGGCATGGGCATCCAGCCCGATTTCATCCTTCTCCGCGCTGATTCCTACCTGCCCGATGGCATTCGCGCCAAAGTGTCCCTCTTCTGCGATGTTGACGAGTCAGCCGTAATACCTCTGGTAAGCGCCGAGACCATGTATGAGGTTCCGCTGATCATGGAGGAGGCTGGCCTCGGTGAATTGATCATGGAGAAGTTCGGCCTTCCCCAGGGCCAGCCGGACCTGGAAGAATGGCGCGCTGTAGTGGAGCGAATCAAGAAGCCCGAGCGTCGGGTCAAGGTGGCACTGGTGGGCAAATACGTGGAACTGGTCGACGCCTACATGAGTGTGAGGGAAGCCCTCTACCACGCTGGTGGCCACCACAGCGTCGGCGTGGACATCGACTGGGTCGAATCGGAACTGTTGCAGCAGGATCCCCAGGCGCACTTGGAGGACGTAGACGGCATCGTAGTTCCCGGGGGCTTTGGGTACAGAGGCATCGAAGGCAAGATAGCTGCTGCTCGGTATGCTCGAGAGCACAACATCCCATTCCTTGGGCTATGCCTGGGGTTGCAGGTAATGGTCGTCGAGTTCGCTCGTTCGGTGGCCGGGCTTGCCGGAGCCAACAGCACAGAGTTCGACCCACACACACCACATCCCGTCATAGATCTCTTGCCTGAGCAGCGGCAGGTCTCCGACAAGGGTGGCACGATGCGGTTGGGAAGCTATCCCTGCCGTCTAGTTGCTGGCACCCGCGCTGCCAGGGCATACGGTCAGGATGTCGCGCAAGAGCGCCATCGTCATCGGTTCGAGCTCAACGATCGGTATCGGGACGTGCTCAGTGCCCGAGGACTGATAGCGAGTGGTATCCTTGACGGCCGCGATCTCGTCGAGATCGTCGAGTTGGAGGATCATCCCTGGATGGTAGCTTCCCAGTTCCATCCAGAGTTCAAGTCCCGTCCCAACAGACCGCACCCTCTCTTCCTCGGCCTTCTCTCGGCCACGATTGCGCATCACAACGAGAGGCTGGCATCGGCGCCACGTCGGGAATCGGAGGCGGCCTAGTCGCACCAGCCCAGGGGTTGAGCCGTGGAACAACCCAACTTTCTGGTAGTCGGCCACGTGGCGAAAGATCTGAATTCAGAGGGCTGGCTGCTGGGCGGCACGGCAGCCTATTCCGCCCTGACGGCGAGGAACCTGGGAAGGAGAGCAGCCGTCATCACGAGTGCGGGCCCAGATCTGGTGTTGGATCGGCTCCTAGACGGCATAGAGCTGGTTTGCCTGCCATCGCCGGTCACGACTACGTTTGTCAACGTATACGAGGCTGAAGGCCGCCGCCAGTACGTACACCCAATCGCTGACAGCATAGAAACCGATAGCGTCCCTCCTGAATGGACACAGATTCCCATCGTTCATCTGGGACCCATAGCAGGCGAATTCGACGAAGAAATGATAGATCTGTTCCCAGAGTCGCTTCTAGGTCTCACCCCGCAGGGTTGGCTCAGGCAATGGGATAGCCACGGTCGCGTCTTTCCTCGACGGTGGACCGGCGCTCAGAGCTTCCTCCCGCGCATAGATGCGCTGTTCGTCAGCCACGAAGACCTGGTCGGTGAGGCCAGCGCCCTCAGAGGGCAATTTGGCCTTCCTCGCCTGGTGGTGGTAACAGAGGGCGCACTCGGGGCAACACTGCACTTCCAGGGACGGACTTCCCGTTTCCCTGCGCCCGAGACCCAGGCCCTCGATCCTTCGGGAGCCGGGGACGTCTTCGCCGCCGCCTTCCTGGTCAGATTCGAAGAGACCGAGAACCCGGAGGAGGCCATGCGGTTCGCCAACGTTGCGGCCTCGCTCTCCACCAAGACAGCGGGCATCACCTCGGTCCCGCATCGGGCCCAGATAGAAGCCCTCATGAAGAACACGTTTTGATGCGCACATACGCGTTCGCCAACCAGAAGGGGGGCGTGGGCAAGACCACCACCGCCATCAACCTGGCGGCATACTTGGCTGCCAGAGGCAAGAAAGTCCTGCTCGTGGACATCGACCCGCAGGCCAACGCCACCAGCAGCCTGGGCGTGGACAAGAACCACCTCCGTTTGTCCATCTACGAAGCCCTCATCCAACAGGTACCTCTCAGCCGGATCATCATGCACATCGAGAAAGCCGGCCTGGAACTGGTGCCTTCCGCGCCATCGCTTGCAGGCGCCACTGTAGAGCTGGTACGCCTGCCAGAGCGGACTCATCTGCTGCGCAAAACCCTGGCTACCGTGGACAAAGGGTACGACTACATCTTCGTGGACTCACCTCCCAGCCTGGGCATCCTGACCGTGAACGCCTTGACAGCTACCGAGGCTGTCTTGATCCCCGTGCAGTGCGAGTACCTCTCCCTGGAGGGGCTGGGACAACTGGTCCACACCATCAATCTGGTACGGAGGGAGCTGAACCCGCAATTGAAGATCGCCGGGCTGATCATGACCATGTACGATATACGCACCAAGATCGCCCAACAGGTGGTAGACGAGGTGCGCAAGTACTTCGCCGACAAGGTGTTCTCCACCATCATCCCACGAAACGTCCGTCTGAGCGAGGCTCCAAGCTACGGCGAGACAATCCTCAACTACGCGCCCAAGTCCAGTGGAGCACTGGCCTACGAGGCTCTTGCGAACGAGTTTCTCCTTAGAACGGACCGCACAGGAGGTAGCTAATGCCTGGAGAGAGACGAGGACTGGGCAAAGGGCTGGAGGCCTTGATCCCCTCCGCTGCCGGTGTGACGGAGGTAGCGGTCGAAAGCATTGTCCCCAACCCCAGACAGCCCCGCCAGGCGCTTGATCCGCAAGCCCTACAGGAGTTGGCAGACTCCATCGGCGAGCAAGGCCTCGTGCAACCCCTCGTAGTCACAGAGGTAGAGGGAGGATACCAGCTTCTGGTAGGAGAGAGACGCTGGCGCGCAGCCCAGTTGGCTGGTCTCGAGGTCGTGCCCGTGGTCGTTCGCGAGGTCACTCCTCAGCAGATGCTGGAACTGGCGCTGGTGGAGAACATCCAGAGAGAGGACCTCAACCCTTTGGAGATGGCATCCGCCTACCAGCAACTCGTCGACGAATTCGGCATGACCCAACAGCAGATTGCAGACAAGGTGGGCAAGAACCGCGTCACGGTGGCTAATACCCTACGCCTGCTCAAGCTACCCGGCGAGGTGAAGAACTCGCTCCTCAAGGGACAGATCACCGAAGGTCACGCTCGCGCCCTCCTGCGTCTGGAATCAGCGAAGGCACAGTTGGAGGCCCTCCACGCCATCGTGCAGGGTGATCTGAGCGTGCGTCAGGCCGAGCAGATGATTCGGCGTATGGTGGAGGAGCCGAGACCAAAGACAGCGCCACACGAGAGATCGCCCCAGTTGAAGGCCCTCGAAGACAAGTTCCGCCAGGCCCTGGGCACCAAGGTGAGCCTCGCCCGAGGCGGGAAGGGCGGCAGGCTGGTCATCTATTTCTACTCCGAGGAGGAACTCCAGGCCATATACGACCTCATCGTCCGTACTTGATCCCCACGTCACTCCTCGCCCCATCCAGCCTCGCGCCGCAACCAACTCCACTGCCCGCTTCTAGGGCAGAGCGCGCAAAGGATCGAGCAGCCAGCGATCCTTGGCAATCTCGAAGTGGAGGTGAGATCCGGTGGAACGCCCGGTGCTTCCCATGCGCCCGATCAGCTCTCCCCTGGCTACGTGCTCGCCAACATGGACGTACGACGTACTCAAGTGACCGTACAAGGTCTGGTAGCCGTCCTCGTGGCGGAGGACTATCATCCGTCCGTATCCCGCATACTCGGTGTAACCAGCCTTCACCACCTCTCCAGCCGCGGCTGCATAGATGGGCGCGCCAAGGGGCGCCGCGATGTCTATGGCATGGTGGCAAGCCCAGGCTCGCTGGCTGATGCGCCCAGTAGCCGGCCAGGTAAGGGAGATCTCCCCAGACGCGGGCTCGCCGGGGCTGAACTGCTGGTTCCAGTACACCATCTGCAAACCCGGCTTACACTGGCTGCCCAGTACCTCGGATACCATGGCGTAGGTGTCGCCCACGAGCATGCCGATCACGTACAGCAAACCCAGCACCAGGAGCGCGATGAGGGTGATCAGCAGAGCATACTCGATCATGCCCTGCCCTGTCTCACTCCGCCTCGGCCACTTCACAACCGGACCCACCGATCCCATCTTGGGCAGTCCTCACCCCTCAGTCCTGTCTCGATTGCTCGACCAAGTCAGGCGAACCCTCGAAGACGGCCCGGAGCGCAGGACCGCACTCCTCCGTCGCGAAGGCGATCACCTTGTCACCCTCAGCGAGTACGGTATCGCCATGAGGGATGATCACCTTCCTTCCTCGCTGCAACGATACCACTGTGCAATCCTGCGGCAGGTCCATATCCAGCAGCTTCCGGCCCACAACAGGTGATTCCACGCCGATGTTCATTTCCACGAACTGCGTGCCCCCCAGCTTGCCCAACCGCAGGCGCTCCGCCCGCTGCTGTGCGTCCAACCGGCGCATGATACCCAGGTTGTAGGCCCGGATAACGTCGCGGCGGCGCAGCACCCCCACGAGCCTCCGCGGATCGGCACGCTCTACCACCGGCAGCCTGCCCAGGTCCCGCACCCCCAGCCTCTTGAGCGCCACCCACAGCGGTTCATCGGGGTACGCAGTGACGGGGGAAACGGTGGCTATGTCCCCCACCTTCAGGGTGTCTGCGTCGCCGCGGTGCAAGGCCTCCTCCAGATCCCTCAGGGTGACCACTCCACAGAGTTCACCGTTGTCGTCCAGCACAGGGAAACCATGATGTCGGGTGTGATCGAACCTCTGTGCCAGTTGTTCCACACTCATGCTCGAATACACCGCGTCCAGATCGGACAGCGGTGTCATCGCTTCCTTGACGAAGACACCTTGCATCACGTCGATGTCACGACCGAGCACCAGCCGCACACCTCGGCGGACCAGCTTCACGCTGTAGATGGACTCAGGACTCAGATGTTCCGCCAGTAGGGTGCACACCACCGTACTCAGCATCAGTGGCAGTATTATCAGGTAGTCATCGCTCATCTCAAACATGATCAGTATGGCAGTCATTGGCGCGCGGGCCGCCCCTGCGAACACAGCCGCCATACCCACCAATGCATAGGCGCCTCCGCTGGCCGTGATCCCGGGGAAGACCTGGTGCACCACAAGCCCATAGGCGCCACCCAGCATAGCACCCATGAAGAGGGAGGGAGCGAAGACCCCCCCTGAACCGCCCGACCCCAGCGTGATGGAAGTCGCCACTACCTTGGCCACGAGAAGCGCTGCCAGTAGCGCCAGGTCGGTCTGGTTCAGCAGAGTACTCTCAATCGTCTCGTACCCCACTCCCAAGACCTGCGGTAGGAAGAGACCAACCACTCCGATAGCCAGACCTCCCACCGCTGGTTTGAGGTATTCGGGAAAGCGCCAGGCATCGAATAGGTCCTCTGCCCTGTAAAGCAGAAAGACGAACCCCGTAGCCACAAACGCAGCGACCACACCCAGAACTGCATACAGCGGCAGCTCCCACACGCTGGTCAGAGAGTAGGCGGGAACAGGGAAGGCTGGCACGTCCCCTAGCACGATCCTGCTGATCACGTTGGCAGTCACAGAGGAGATGACGACCGTGCTGAAGTAGCCCAGGCTGAACTCCTGGAGGATCACTTCCAGGGAGAATAAGACCCCAGCGATGGGAGCGTTGAACGTAGCAGCGATCCCTCCGGCGGCTCCGCAGGCCACCAGATTGCGGATCCGCTCGTCCGAGAAGTGGAGCCACTGTCCCACTGTGGAACCCCAGGCAGACCCTATCTGCACGATAGGCCCCTCTCGTCCCACCGATCCTCCCGTACCTATACATATCGAAGAAGCCAGCGCCTTGACTAGGCCGACGACCGGTCGAATGCGACCACCCCTCAAGGCCACGGCCTCCATCACCTCCGGCACCCCGTGTCCCTTGGCCTCCCGGGCGAAGAAGTACGTCAGCGGGCCCACCGCCAGGCCGCCGATGGCCGGGATCAACACGGCGTAGTAACGTCCCCAGAACCCCAGTGCCGAGGGCACTGCGCTGAAGGAGAACTCGGTGATAGACTCGATCAGCCATCGGAACGCAACCGCCCCGACGCCAGCCCCGATGCCCACAATCAGTGCAGTCACCACAAGTATCACCCGCTCGGGCGGCTGCCAACGGTCCAGTAGCCTGGCGGAACGGCTGCTCACAGCGCGCCACGCGTCTCTCATACCAGTTGCCGTGTTTCTCCGGCCTTCTTCCAAAGTCTCGGTAGCCTCCATGCTGACCTCGCAAACGCAAACAGGCCCCCCTCCATCAACGTCGCTGATGGGGGAGCCTATAATCATAACAGATACCACAAATTCGGAGCGAAATCAAATCACCGCGCCGGTGAGTGCCTTGACCTGCGTTCCGTCATCAGCATCGGGCGCAGCCTCTCTTCCCTCGGCCTACCTACTTGCTCCGCGTGACTGCCGAGCGGCCTCGAAAAGAATAATGCTGGTCGCCACAGCCACGTTCAATGACTCGACGCCCGCTTGCATCGGTATGCTCACCGTATCGGTACGCACCCGCCGAGCCTCTACTCCGGGTCCATGAGCCTCTCCTCCTACCACCAGCACGCTGGGCTGGCTCCAATCGATCTCGTGATAGTGCTTGTCGCCGCGCGCATCGGCCAGCAAGACCTGCATCCCCTCCAACATGCTCCCCACGTCGCTCCAGCTACAATCTGCCATTATCGGCAGGCGAAAATGCGCGCCCATGGCCCCCCTCACCACCTTTGGGCCGTAGATGTCCACAGTGCCTCGCATGGCAATTACCTGTCCCACCCCCGCCGCCTCCGCTGAGCGAAGGATCGTGCCCAGATTGCCGGGGTCACTCAGACCGTCCAGCAGCAGACTCAGGTGCGACTTCCCGGCATCTAGCTCTGGAAAGGAGGCCACAGCCAGGATGCCCTGCGGTGTCCTGGTGTCTGCCATCGCTCGCATCACATCCTCGCTCACAGACTCTAGCTCGGCGCCCGAAGACCGCAGCTTCTCCAGGAGGGCCAGCGCTCTGGCATCAGCGGAGATGCCGGGGCCATAAAACACAAAGACGGGCTCTTGGCCCGCCTTCGTCATCTCCTCTACCAGCCGCACACCCTCGGCCACGAACCGCCTCTCCCGCTGCCGAACAGGCCTGCGGTACAGCGATCGCACGTATTTGACCTTGCGGTTGGTCTTGCTGGTGATCACTGCACCGTCTTGGCCACGTCAACCAGGTGAGCGAAGGTCTCGCCGTCGTTCACAGCGAGATCAGCCAGCACCTTGCGGTCCAGCTCGACCCCCGCCTGTCTCAGGCCCGCTATGAAGCGATTGTAGGGCAGTCCATGCTGTCGAGAAGCCGCGTTGATCCGGGAAATCCACAGCCGTCGGAAGTCTCGCTTCCTTCGCCGGCGATCCCGATAGGCATTCGTCAACGCACTCAGCATCGCCTCATGTGCTCTCCTGTGGAGAGAGTGTTTGGTGGCCCGCTGACCCTTCGTCAGCTTCAGGACCTTCTTGTGGCGTCTGCGGGCTCTGGGCCCGCCCTTTACCCTCGTCAACTCACCATGCTCCTTGCTAACCCCTGCCCAGATCCGAGGTCTGCTAGCTCCTCTTTGCCAGGTAGGGCATCAACCTCTTCAAGCGCTTGACGCTCCCTGCGCTGTCCACTTCCACTAGTTTGTCGAAGGAGCGCAGTACGCGGCCTGGCTTCTTGCGGCGGAGATGACTCTTGCCTATCTTGCTTCGGCGTATCTTACCCGAAGCCGTTCTCGTGAACCTCTTTGCGCTCGTCTTGTGAGTCTTCATCTTGGGCATCGTGCCCTCCCGAACCTAACCTGGTGTGCCCCTCACAGCGTACAGACGGGCGCCCTTGGCGCCCGTGCGAACTCCCATCGCCTGCCGTCGGACGTCCCTGCGTCTACGGCTTCTTCTTGCCAGCCGGGGCCAGCACCATGAACATGCTCCTACCTTCCATGCGAGGGTACAATTCCACGACACAGACGTCCTTCACGTCGGCCACGACCTTGCTCAGCATCTCTTGTGCGATCTCGGGGTGAGTGATCTCGCGTCCCCGAAACAGTACGCGAACCTTGACCTTGAACCCCTCCTTCAGGAAGCCACGCATGCGGTTGACCTTGAAGTTCACATCGTGCTCGCCCGTCTTGGGTCGGAAGCGTATCTCCTTGACCTCTACGGGCTTATGTGACTTCCTTGCCTCCCGGGCCTTTCGTGCTCTCTCGTAGCTGTACTTCCCGAAGTCCAACAAACGGCAGACAGGCGGGTCCGCCTGGGGGGCAACCTCGACCAGGTCCAGGTTGTGCCCCCTGGCGATCTCGAGGGCCTCCTTCACCGGGAATACGCCCAGTTGCTCGCCCTTTTCCCCTATTAGGCGCACCTCATCGGCCCTAATCGCCTCATTTATCCTTTGAGTCTTACTAATTTCTTTCACCTCGTTGTGGCATCGCGACAAGAACTATGTATCAACATCCTCCTGCTGCCCTGGGTGAAGAACAGGGAAATGAGTGGTTGACGTCCTCTACTCACGCGCTAATATACCACATTTGCGCCCACAAGTCAAATCCCCCATGACACAAGAACCGCCCCGTGGGAGAGCGGTCCGATTCTACATCCTGGTTGCAGGTCCCTGAAACTGGTCAGCCTCCCACAACCAGCAGCATGAATATCACGCCATCTCCATCGTTCAGAGGCACGTCCAGATCATCGTGGACCACCCACTGTTTCTCATTGACCAGGATCTGTATTATGGCGTCCAGGTGGCCCTCGTCGTCCAGAAGGGCCTCCCTAGCAGCGTGGCCATACCGCTCCACGAGGTGGTCCACGAGATTGCCAACCGTATCCCCGGGGAACTCCACCTCGATCTTCTTGGCCCCCAGCGCCTTGGCCAGGGTCGGCAACGCCATCAAGCGAAGCTGTACCTTCACGCCCTGGCCCTGCTCCTTCCCGGACGCATGTCCTTCAACTTCGCCGTGAACTCATACTGCCGGCAGTCCGGACATAGGCGTAGATACTCCACCGCGTCGCCCACACCCTTCATCCTCTCCAGTACGTACTGCGCCGTGTGCATGGGGACCACGAACTTGCCGCATCGTTCGCAGAAGAGACCATGTTCTGTGACCCCCTGTTCGATGGCCAGAGCGCGCACACCCTGAACGAAGTCACGGAACCTCACCCCTGCCGGGCATAACTCCGTACAGACATCACAGGTCAGACAGAACCAGATACCCACATCGGTCAGCAGATCGAAGCCGAACAGCGCTTTCTCGACGATGCCGCGAGGCGAGACCTCGTAGGAGAAGTCCTCGAAGATCTCAGTCATGGGGCAAGCGGATGCACACTTCCCACACTCGACGCACAGGATCGCCCGGGTCTCCCTCATCAAGTCGTTGACAGAAGTGTCCTGCATTCCGTTCAGACCCTCATCTAGGCCTCGAGGGCCCCCGGTATTCTCCTCAACTCCTCGAACGTGAACACGGGGCCGTCTCGGCAGATGTACTTGTCGCCGATGTTGCAGCGACCGCACTTGCCCACGCCGCACTTCATCTTCATCTCCAATGTCGTCACTATGTCGGCGTAAGCGTACCCCATCTCCTCCAGTGCTTCAACGACCAGCCTGATCATGATCGGCGGCCCGCAGGTGAAGGCTACTCTGTTCTTTGGGGACGGGTTGATCTCTCTCAGGAAGGGCGGCACAAATCCCACGGGACCATCCCAAGTCTCGTCGCCTACGTCGACCGTCACGGCCAGATCGACGTCGGAGCGCTCTTCCCACTGCTTCAACTCCTCCTTGTAGACCAGGTCCTGGGGACTCCGCGCCCCGTAGACGATCTGGACCTCTCCGTAGCGCTCCCTGTTGTCCAGGACATACTGGATCAGCGATCGCAAGGGGGGCAAGCCAATACCGCCGCCGATGAAGAGCAGGTCCTTGCCTTCGATCTCCCCCGTGGGCCACCCATTGCCCAGAGGTCCTCGCACGCCCAGCTTGTCCCCGGCCTCCAGGTCGTGAATGGCATTGGTCACCGTGCCCACCGCCCTGACACAGAACTCGACACAGTCCTTCCAGGTTGGAGATGACGCGATGCCGATCGGACACTCGCCGACCCCGAAGATAGACAACTCTGCAAACTGCCCCGGCCGATAGGTGAACGAATCGCTCACCTCTGGATCGTCGAAAGTCACCACGAAGGTACTGGTATCGGGCGTCTCCGGACGCACCTCTTTGACAGTGGCAATCGAAGGCAAATAGATGTTATCCGTCACTTACGCCCTCCTTGCCCAAGATGTCCTTGATCACCTCCGTGATCTCCACACCGCCCGGGCAATGCACCAGACACCTAGCACACCCAACACAGGCATAGCCTGTTCCGTACCTCGAAGGAAAGGTACTGAACTTGTGGAAGTACCGGTTCCGCATTCTCTCGCGTCTGCTCGGACGCGCGTTCTCGCCGCTGGCCATCAGAGCGAAGTCGCCGTACATGCACGAGTCCCAGCACCGGTAGCGAATGCCCGCCGACGTCGATCCCACGTCCGAGATGTCGAAGCAATGACAAGTAGGGCAAACGTAGGTACAGATTCCGCATCCCAGGCAGGGCAAGCTCAGCTTGTCCCAGTACCCATCCTCCCAGAGAGCGTCCAGCCTCTCCTTGAGTTCACCAACGTCTAGCGCTGGCATGTCCACCGGCGGCGGCTGCAACTCCTTCTCCTCGGCCTCCGTCAGCGTGGTGAACAGGCCCTCGCCCAGAGCCACCAGTTCCTGGCCCCTTTCCGTCACCACGTCCACCAGGTAGAGATCCCCGACATCGATCAACAGAATGTCGCTCCCCTCCGGCGACAGAGGATCTATTCCGAACGTGGTACAAAAGCAACTGGAGCGTGGAGGCGTCGGGCAAGCCAGTGCAATCAGCGCCGTCCTGTCGCGCCTCTCGCGATAGTAGCTATCTTCGAGATCGTCGAGGAACACTCTGTCCAGAAGAGACAGACTGCGCACGTCGCAGTTCCGAATCCCTACCACGACCCTGTCCTTCTCCAGAGGCTTCGCCTCCTCCAACTCGATCTCCTTCCCCCTCTTGTGAAAGGCAAATAGGCCCTCCACTTGTGGAAAGAACAGACTCTTGGGTGGAATGAGCGAGTTGGAGTACTCCAGATCCATCTCTGCACCCGAACTCACCGGCCCAAAGAGGTGCACCTCTTCATCCTTGGTCGGCCCGATAAGCTCGTACTTCTCTGCTACGCTGTCCAGCCAGCGGCCCAGGTCGGACTTGCTGATCTTCTTCCTTTGCACCATGCCCCCCTACATGAACGGACCCTGGTCATCCAACTCGAAGTTAACCAGCGGAGGAACTGAATCGCATTCCATACCAGCTTCGTAGTCGAACAGTTCGGCGACATCCTTCTGAACCTTCTTGTAGAGCCGGCTCAACGGGATGTTCATGGGACACACTCGTTCGCACTCTCCGCAATCTATACACCGGCCAGCCAGATGGACGGCCCTGATCAGATGATACAGCTCGTTCTCGGGCAACAGGGGCGGCCTATCCAGCCAGCGAGGCGCTTTTCGGTCGAAAATGCACTCTTCGCAGTAGCAGGCGTAGCAGGCCTCGCGGCACGCATTACAGCGAATGCACCGCCCGAACTGCTTCTGCCAGAAAGCCCTTCGCTCCTCCAGGGGCAGCCCTTCGAGCCTCTCGACAGCCGCGTACTCCGGCTCCCCTGCTTCGATCTCAAAGGGCACTACATCTCCCAAAGTGAAATCATATTCGAAAGCGAGGGGATGCCGGCAATGGAAGCACTTGTCAAGTAGCACGTCCTCTTTGGCCACCCTCCGGGACTCTTCGCCAACCGTGACCAGGAACTCATCGCCCGCATCCTCCACACGGCTCACCCGCTCCAGGTCAGGACCTAGTACTCGACCTAGCTTGCGAGGGTCAGCCTGACCCTGGCAGGGCACTCCCACGACGACGACTTTCTCGCGGTTTATCTGGTTCTGCTTGACCAACTCCACTATGGCCCTGGCGTCACATCCCTTTACCAGAACGCCTACCTTGCCCTCCAAGTCCCTGCCACGGAGGACGTACTTGCTGAGGTTCTGGACGCAGAGAGGACCCCACACCAGGTTTTGAACCTCGCTCTCCTCGGTCACGAAGCAAGGAACGACACGATGCGGCTCGGCCCCCTCGGCATACCCGATGAAGTACGCCATCCCCCCGCCGCCAAGTATCTGTCTAACTGTCTCTCTTAGCCTATCCTGCATCAATTCTCTCCTGGCTCCGGTGGTTGGGTGATCCTCTGCGATCGACTAGGACCCAGATCCTTGATCTGCTTCGTCACCTGTTTAACTGTGTCCGCGAACTTGGCCCCCTCGGAGGCACATACCCACGCTATCCACCTTGCCTCCTAAGTCGCCAGGCACGGGAGGATGGCTTCCAACCATCTCTACCAGGGGACCCAGTAGTTCGCGTATTCCCCGCTCGGACGAGAGTCCGCCCCCCCGGAGCATCGATCATACGCGAGGCGCCTGCGCCGACGACCAGAACCGATCGGCCACTCAACCTCGCTCCTCCACCAATCGCTCCGCACAACAGAGCAGGGCATACCTTATCGGCGGAACATGATCCCAAACATGCCCTCACCGCACTCCCGATGGTATCAGGCCAGCCTGGGCGGCAACCTCTCTGCTCATGAACTCAGCCAGCTTGGCTGCCGCCACCCTCTTCTTCCTCAGATTCACAGCATTGGCGTCCACAAACTCCAGCGCGCCCGGAAAACAGAACCTCACACACTGTGGGTCCCCGTCGCACAGATCGCACTTGATAACCCTGTTGGCCACTGTGTCGATGCGCATGCCGCCAAAGGGACAGGCCGTCACGCACTCCTCGCAGCCCACACATAGATCGTAGTCCAGCCTCACCAGGCCCACCACCTCATCCCTGGAGAGTGCGTCCATGGGGCAGACCGCGATGCAAGGCGCATCCGTGCACTGCTGGCAGACCACGGGCATGAGATAGCCTTCCATAAACCGCTTTCTGACACTAATTCTGGCCCTGCTGGGGTTGCTCACCCCCTCGTGTTTGACAGAGCAGACCATCTCGCACAGTCGACAACCGGTGCACTGGTCTTGGTCAACCAGAATCATCTTCTGCATAGCGTATATTGCCCCTAGATCAGATGGGATGGCTCATGATCCAGTCCGAGCCTCTCCAGCGTCTCTTGACTGGGGACACCGTTCTTATCCCACCCATGCAGCTCGTAGTACTCATCAAGCATGCCGTTGAACTTCTCCCGGTCCAGGCTGCGTCCGCGGACGATGGCCAGACCCCGCCTGGTGGGCTCGTCGAAATACCGGTCCGACAGCATGTCGTCCTTCCGGTCGAAGCCCTCTCTGAGATTGAATATCCTCTCGATATTGTAGCACCTCTCGGCCACGTCCCACACCTCCCGAGGTGACAGCTCAAGTCCTGCGTTGTAGTGCAGAAACTTGGAGATGTGCTCGAAATTGATCAGGTTCGGGCTGAGGAAAGTGCAGTGGTACTTGCACACGCCGGCGCAGTCGATGGCCATGTACATCATCTCGTGCCAGAAGACCTGCCAAGCCTTGCCCTCATACTCTCTGTAGTCCGAGCTATACGTACCCTTGTACTCGACAGGGTTGTTATATACCTTCTCCAGTACTGGGACAGGCAGATTGTACAGGTCTATGCCCGGCCGGCTGCGCAAGTGATCCGATCCTCTGGTGCCTGTGGCGATTCCGAGAGCCAGGGCAGGCGTTGGCCTCTCGTCCGAGTGCAGGTTGCTCATCCCTTTCACGTGGATGTTGTACTTCAGAGAGTCTTTGCCGATCTTGGCCGCAGCCCGCTTGGGTCCCTCCGCCAGGATGTCACCAATCCCCCTCCGGAAGGCGATCTGCCGAACCAACTCCAGGACAGCCTCCGTGTTGCCCCACTCCAGCTTGAGTCCGTCGGTGTCCTCGTCAGTGATGATGCCCTTCTCATACAGTTCCATGGCCCAGGCCATCATACTGCCTGTCTCCAGAATGTCCAGCCCCCAGTGATTGGCCAGATGGTTGCCCATCAGCACCGTCTCGAAGTCGTTGCATCCCACTTCCCAGCCAAACGCCCCCTGGGCCGCGTACTCAGGACCTTCGTCGTAGATACCGTCAACGATGTACCGGTGACGACAGTGGATGACGCAGCCGAAGCAGCCCACCGTGCCAAAGGTGTAGTCCTCGATGTGCTCGCACTCGATGGGCTCTGCATCAAGGAGTTGGTTGTACTGGAAGTTCTGAGTCCGCACCAGGCCCGTAGAGTTGGTCACGCTCTGGATGAACATCGTGCCATACTTGCCCATGATCTGGGCGAACTTGGTCCCGCTGATGTGCTTCATCACCTCATAATCGTACTCCAGAGCCTCCTCTGGATACCTGATCTCCACATCCATGGTGCCCCGAGCCACCACGGCCTTCACCTTCTTCGAGCCCAGGACCGCCCCCAGCCCGCTCCGGCCACCAGCGTTCTTCATACCGTTCATCACGTTGGCGTATCTGACCAGGTTCTCCCCGGCTGGCCCGATGCAGAGTACCTGCACCTCAGGACCCAGTTCCTCTTGCAGAGTGTTCTGAGTATCTCGCGTGCTGAGGCCCCACAGGTGCGACGCATCCCTGATCTCGATCCCTCCGTCGTTGACCCAGATGTACACAGGCTCCTCGGCCTGACCCTTCAGCATCAAGTGGTGGAATCCTGCCCAGGTCATCTCCGGAGCGAAGAAGCCGCCCATGTTGGTGCTGCCGACCGCCCCGGTCAAGGGCGACTTGGCAGCCACATGAGTACGCGCCGAGGCGGACGATAGCGTCGCGCTCAACAACCCTGCGCTGATGATTGCCACATTATCAGGCCCGAGAGCGTCGATGCCTGGCTCGGTGTGGTTGTACAGCAGATACATGTCCAGGCCACGCCCCCCAATGAACTTCTTCCTGAGCTCGATGGGTATGGGTTTGATCTCGATCTCTCCCGTGGACAGATCGACGATACCGAGTTTGCGATTCAGAGACATTCCTTGGCAGACTTCCTTCTACCTCAAGCGAGAGTTGTCCTCCTTGTCCAAATCCCCCGCGGTCACACAACGCACCTAGAACTTCATCTTATCCCACATCGGACCCCTGATCTTGGCCAGCTTGGGGTTCACCCACGACACACGCCACTCCCAACCACACTCAGGGCACACAAACTTGTCCGCCTTCGGCGGAACCTTGTAGCGGTGGAAGCAGTTGAGGCATCTCACCTCGCCGATGCGGTCACTCGCCTTCTGCTCCTTCTTGCCAGCATTCTTGGCCACGCTGTTCTTTCCCTCCAAAGTGGACCGTTACACTCCAATTATACTGAACCGGCTCCCGATCAGCCAGTACACGTGTATAGACATAGTAGGTCGCACACTGTTGCCCTACTGCAAGCATTCCAATACGGCTGCGATCCCCATGCCCCCACCTACGCAGAGAGTCGCGAGACCATACCTCAGCCCACGTCTGCGCAGTTCGTAGAGCAGGGTCAGGGTGACCCTGGCACCACTGGCGCCCACTGGATGCCCCAGGGCAATCGCGCCACCGTTCACGTTGACCCGATCCCGATTGAGGCCCAGCTCCCTCTCGCAAGCCAGGTACTGAGCGGCGAACGCCTCGTTGAGTTCCACCAACTCCATGTCCTCCAGACTCATCCCAGCTCGCTCCAGTGCTCTTCTGGAGGCCTCCACCGGTCCTATGCCCATAATCTCCGGGTCCACCCCCACGCTGGCCCAGGACACTAGTCGGCCCAGAGGCTTCAGGCCCATGTCCCTCGCCCGTCGGGTAGTGGTCATCACATAGGCCGCCGCGCCGTCGTTGATCCCGCACGAGTTCCCGGCAGTCACCGTACCATCCTTCTTGAAGACCGGTGGCAGTTGGGCCAGGCTCTCCAAACGGGAGTCGGCCCGGATGTGCTCATCGCGGTCTACCACGACGCTCCTACCTTTGCGGTCTCTGGTCTCCACGGGCACAATCTCCTCAGCGAAGCGACCGTTCTCTCGGGCCTCTGCCGCCAGACTGTGGCTGCGAGAGGCAAACTCGTCCTGCTCCTCTCGGGAGATGTGGTACATCTCCGCCAGCTTCTCGGCCGTGAGCCCCATGACCAGCCCGTTCCACTGATCCGTGAGGGCCACCAGGACGTAGTCCTCCACCTCCACGTTCCCCAGCCGGAATCCGTCCCGGACGCCGCGGATGAGGTGGGGACACTGCGTCATGTTCTCCGTGCCACCCGCCAGTACCATTGAAGCATCGCCAAGCAGAAGCTGTTGGGCGGCTATCACGCCGGCCTCCAGACCGGACGCACACAATCGGTTCACCGTCAAACCGGGCACCTCGACGGGGACCCCCACACTCATGCCGATGTGGCGCGCCAGATAAGGCGCATCCTTGCAGGTCTGGACCACGTTCCCAAAGACCACGTGGTCGATGGCCTCTGGCTCAACCTGGGAGCGCTTCAGGGCCTCCCGAGCAGCAACTGCGCCCAGCTCGGTGGCGGTCACACCCTTCAGTCCACCGTTGAGACCTCCGAATGCGGTACGCGCACCCTCGACAATAACCACCTCGTCCATGTGGATACCCCACAGATGTCGCGCGGCGTGCCAGCCCCGGTCGCTCGTGCTGACTACGTCACGTTCTCGAAGATGCCAGCCATCCCTTGACCGCCCCCAATGCACATCGTGGCCAGGCAGTACTGCTTGTTGCGCTCCCTGAGCTCGTACATGGCACTGAGGGATATCCGCACCCCTGTGCAGGCCGTCGGATGTCCTAGCGCGATGGCACCACCGTTCACGTTGGTGATATCACGGTTGTTGTTCAGTTCCCTCTCGCAAGCGAGGTACTGAGCCGCAAAGGCCTCGTTCAGCTCGATGATGTCGATCTCCTCGAGCTTCATCCCCGCTCGCTGCAGCGCTTGCTTCGTCGCGGGCACGGGCCCGATGCCCATGATATCAGGGTTGCAGCCCATGGCACCGTAGGACACCAGCCTGGCTAGAGGCTTCAACCCACGCTCCTTGGCCACGTCCATAGTCGTCACCACGACGGAGCCAGCGCCATCCGTGATGGGACACGCGTTGCCGGCGGTGACTGTGCCATCCGCCTTGAAGGCGGGCTTGAGCTTCGCCAGCTTTTCCACAGTGGTATCGTCCCGGATCCGCTCGTCGTGGTCGAACAGCCTGGTCTCGCCCTTCCTCCCAGCAGGCACCTCAATAGGCGCTATCTCCTTGGCTAGACGACCACTGTCCCGCGCCGCCGCCGCCAGCATGTGACTGCGGTAGGCGAACTCGTCCTGCTCTTCGCGAGAGATGTTGTACATCTCCACCAGGTTCTCGGCGGTCAGCGCCATGCGCAGACCGTTGTAGGTGTCTATGAAGACCGTATCCCCCCAGTGGTCGATGACGCCCTCTCCGTAACGCAGGCCATCGCGGGCGTTCCTGATCACGAAAGGCATCTGGTCCATGGCCTCCACACCGCCGGCCAGGATGAACTTGTACTCGTCATCCACGATGAGCATCCGTGCCGCAGTGACGATCGCTTCCAGACCCGAGCCGCAGATACGGCCCAGGTTGAGCGCTGGCACCGGTATCGGGCATCCTGACTTGAGACCTACGTGGCGCGACAGGTACTGGGCATCCCCGCTCGACTGCGAAGCGTTGCCCCAGACCACGTGGTCTATCCACTCCGGCTCCACGCCAGAGCGCCTCATGGCCTCCTTGGCGACGTGAGCCGACATGTCTGTAGGGTGCACGTCCTTCAGCGATCCACTGTAGTGGCTCAAGGGTGTACGAGCACCATCCAGGATAACAATATCCTTACCGTAGAAATCCATCGTGCTTTAGCTCCTTCCCTTAATGTGTTCTCACTTTTGGGGGTTGCTCCTTGTAGCACCGCGAAAAGCGAACCCGCTCAACCCTTCCCAGATAATCGGTGAGGTGCAGGGCATACACCCCCAGGTGTCAGCAGCCTGCACCCCACGCGCTCGTGAGAAAAGCCCCGGGTAACCCCTGACCTACTGCCGTACGCTAGAGCTTTCTACGATCCACCACCCGCTTGGCCTTGCCCTCACTACGCTGGATGGAGAGCGGTTCTTTCACGTTCACGCCTGCCGAGACTCCCAGGGTCTCTCGGAGCGCCATCGTCACCTTTTCTTCTAGCTGCTTCACCGCAGCCGCGCCTTCCCTCTGGAGTCCCTCCGCCGCCTCAACTTCCACCGTTAGGATGTCCAGGGCCTCGGGCCGATCCACATAGATCACGTACTGAGGCGCCAACTCCTCGAAGCCCAGCAAGACGTGCTCTATCTGAGACGGAAAGACGTTGACGCCTCGGATGATCAGCATGTCATCTGTGCGTCCCATCACCTTGCCCATGCGCACCACAGTCCGCCCGCAGACACACCTCTCGGCATTCAATACCGTGCGGTCTCGAGTTCTATACCTGATCAGCGGGAACGCTTCCTTGGTAAGAGTGGTGAACACCAACTCTCCCTGCGTGCCATATGGCTGGGGCTCGCCAGTCGAAGGGTCTATGATCTCCGGATAGAAATGGTCCTCAGCAATGTGCATCCCGTTGTGCTCGAAGCATTCAAGCGCAACTCCGGGGCCGATGACCTCAGCCAGGCCATAGCTGTCGAAGGCCTCTAGATTCAGGCTCTCGTTGATCTGAGCCCGCATCGCCTCACTCCATGGCTCGGCCCCCAGCAGCGCGGTACGCAACTTGAGATCTTTCTTGGGATCCAGCCCTGCTTCTGCAGCGGCTTCCGCCAGCACGATAGCGTATGACGGGGTTGAGACTAGCACGGTGCAGCCGAAATCCTGCATGATGGTCAGTTGTCGTTTCGTCTGCCCCGAGGACACCGGTACCACCGTGGCTCCCACTTCGATACCACCATGGTGGAACCCCATGCCCCCGGTGAACAGACCGTATCCCAGACAGTTGTGGATCACGTCGCCCGCTGTCGTGCCTGCCAGCGTGTACACCCGCGCCATGACCTCGGACCAGACCCTCAGATCGTTCTTGGTGTAGCCGGTGACCGTCATCTTGCCGGTCGTGCCACTGGTGGCGTGAATCTCGGCAACGTCACTCAGCGGCACTGCAAAAGGCCCAAACGGATAGTTGTCCCGCAAGTCCTGCTTGGTCGTGAACGGGAACTTGGCCAGGTCGTCTAGCGTTCGGAGATCAGCTGGCTTGACACCCACCTGGTCGCAACGCTCCCTGTAGTAGGCTACGTTCTCGTAGACGTGGCGCAGGGCGCGTTTCAGCCGATTGAGCTGGAGCTTCCGTAGCTCCTCTCGCGGCATAGTCTCCGCTTCCTCATTCCACATTGGATACTTCTTCTTGGCCATGCCACACTCCTCTACACGTACCGTCGACCCGACACCGCAAACGCTCTCGGGAACCTTCGGACGATACCCCACACCACCTATGGGCTTCCGGCGTAGACTTACAGCTCTCGTCCAGCCGCAAATGCTCTGCGGTTCAACTCCAAGTACTTCTTCGGGACGCGCTCCTCGATCACATCCAGCCACTGCTTCTTCGGCACATCCAAGTGCCTGGACAAGGCGCCCAGAAGCACCACGTTCGTGGCCCGATCCGTGCCCAGTTCCTGAGCCTTGGCCAGCGCGGGCACGATGTAGTATTGCTTTGTCGCCCGAGCAAGAGTCTTCTCTATCCGCTCCTGCCCTGGGTACTCCATCCCTCCGGAACTGACTGCCAGAGGCGGCAGCCTCTGCTCATTGACGATGGCAATGCCCGTGGGTCTCAGAAAATCGAGCCACCGTAGCGTCTCCAGCAACTCGAAAGACAACAGGTAGTCTATGTCGCCCTTACCCTGTAGGGGCGCATACACTTTCTCTCCCCAGATCACCTGACTGAGCACGCTGCCGCCCCTCTGGGCCATACCGTGGACTTCCGATTTCTTGACGTCGAGGCCGCTCGCCACTCCAACCTGTGACAGGATGTCCGACGCCAGGAGGACGCCTTGACCGCCCACGCCAACCAGTGCGAAATTCGTGGTCTTCACCCTACTGCTCCTCCACCGTGTGAATGGCCTTGCGGGCGCACACCTGCTCGCACACCGCGCAGCCGAAGCACAATATGGGATTGATCTCGGCCTTGGCCTTTCCCGTCTTCTCGTCGATCTCGCTGCTCCGGATGATGGCCGGACACCCGATCTCGAAGCACCGGCCACACGCGTTACAGCGGTCCAGGTCCACCTCGAAAAGCCCGGGGCGCTCCTTGTACAGGAAGATGCAGGGCGAACGTGAGATCAGCACCGCTGGCTTGTTCGCCTCCAGCGACGCCTCGAGAGCCTCTTCCAACTCCTTCAAGTTCAGCGGGTTCACTGTGCGGACCTCTTCGTAGCCCATAGCCCTGGCCAGCGCCTCGAAATCCCCCCGTGAGGTCTCCTCGCCTTTCAACGTGCGACCCGTGCTGGGGTGATTCTGGTGTCCTGTCATCGCGGTGGTCTCGTTGTCCACAATCAGGGTCACAGTGTTGCTCTTGTTGTAGATCACGTTCAGCAAGGGCGGCATACCCGCGTGCCAGAACGTGGAGTCTCCGATGGTGGCCACAGCTCTTCCCTCAAAGCCCGCCTTGTTCATCCCGTGGGCCACGCCGATGCTCGCCCCCATGCACCCGATGGTGTCGGTCGTGGAGATGGGAGCCAGCGTAGCCAACGCGTAGCACCCTATGTCGCCGTTCACCACCAGCCCGTGTTTCTTCAGCATGTAGAAGACGGGCCTGTGAGGACACCCGGCGCACAACACCGGAGGACGCGGGGGCAGATCCGACACACCCGACTCCGGCGTTGGCGAAGGCTTGCCGACCAGACCTGCTTTGTGCGCCGCCTCGCGCACCACCCTGGGATTGAACTCCCCCACAATGGGGAAGTAGTCCTTGCCGGCGGCAACCTTGAGACCCATGATCTTCAGGTGCTCCTCGAGGAAGGGGTCTAATTCCTCGACCACAACCAGCTTCTCCACCCCAGACGCGAACTCACGGATCAGGCGCTCGGGCAGCGGCCAGCTCATGCCCAGCTTCAGGAAGGAGGCCTCCGGGAAGACCTCTCTCGCATACTGGTATGACACTCCGTTGGCCACGATCCCGAGGGACCGGTCTCCCCACTCGATCTTGTTGTAGGGGAAAGTCTCCGCATACTCCGCCAGGTCTTCTAGTCTCTGCTCGATCACCGGATGCCTTGCCCTGGCGAAGCCCGGCAACATAGCGTACTTTTGTATGTTGCGCTCGTATGGTTGTGGACTGGGAGGAGCTGCCGTCCTCTCGCCAAGCTCGACGATGGACATGGAATGGCAGATGCGAGTTGTCATCCTCAGCAGTACCGGCGTATCGAACTGTTCGCTGATCTCCAGCCCCAGGCCAACGAAATCCTTCGACTCCTGGCTGTCCGTCGGCTCCAGCATCGGCACCTTGGCGAACTTCGCATAGTAACGGTTATCCTGCTCATTCTGCGAACTATGAAGACCAGGGTCGTCGGCCGTCACTATCACCAATGCCCCGTTGATGCCGGTATAGGCGGAGTAGAAAAGTGACTCCGCAGCCACGTTCAGGCCGACGTGCTTCATAGCCGCCAGGACGCGCTTGCCGGCATAGGCCGCTCCGATAGCCGTGTCCAGAGCCACCTTTTCGTTCGGGCTCCACTCGGCGTAGATCTCATCGTACTTGGCCACATTCTCCAGGATTTCCGTGCTGGGTGTGCCGGGATAGGCGCTAGCAAACACGACACCGCTCTCGTACGCCCCACGGGCCACAGCCTCGTTTCCCGATAGCAAAGCTCTCACCACATCCCTCCGTTTCCGCTCCCCATCACGCACATGGGATCAAGTCACCGTGCGCCCTGGCCACGAGCCCTCCGCGGCCTCCAATCTTCACAAACCGCTAGTTGCGTGCTCCGAACGTCAAGAGTAGGTCCAAGCCGAGTCTCAATCCGGCAAAAGACCGGCACCGGAGGTCTTCGCGTATCCCCTAGGTGCCGGCTCTCACGCCATCTCGCCACGCCACACGCCCCTGGACAACACCTGGCTACCCTAGCTAGGCCCGTGAACCACCCAGGTACGCCTCC
>CAZOBP010000014.1:0-30273 GCA_964577995.1 uncultured Anaerolineales bacterium | reverse complement strand
TCCCATGATGCAGCTTCTTCCTGGAACAGGGGTGGCTGGACTGCGACCTCACCAGAAACGAGTAGACAATGACCGAGATCTCTGATTGTCGCACCTGCCTTGTTTTTGGATCGTTCTGCACAGGTGCCACCGAGGGAGCGGAGTGCTGCCGGGCACTCGAAGGGTGGCTCTAAGCGCTCAACGGGCTGGCGGTCTGTCTCTGGATTCTCGTACCGGCCTCCTCCTGATGTGGCTGTCACCGTCGGCGGCCGCGCCGTTGAAAACGCTTCCTCTACGTGCTACAATCTGCCTGCAACAGGCGCTCTGTCTTGCGTGTGGGATCGATGCCCGGCACCTCACGTCTCGTCTTGATGGGTGGCGTGGTGCGGAGAGGTTCAGCGCGGGAGCACGTGGTTCAGCGCACGAATGCTTCGTGGGGGGAGTCTCGATATGCCACAGCTCGTCGAAGGTGGAAAGCACACCTATGGTTGGTCTGTAGTGAGCGAAGCTGGGAGGATCGCCATACCCCAAGAGGCGATGGATGAATATGGTTTCAGCGAGTACGACAAGGTCATCCTGATGAGTGGAAGCCGCCGCTCTGGCGGCTTTGCCATGTCCACCCCGGGGCTGCTGGCGGGATCTCCACTGTCTGCAGTCCTGGATGGCTTCTCAAGGCTTCGCACGTTTCAGATGCGCGAGGCAATGGTGGTCAAGGCAGGGGGCAGGTCCTACTGCTGGGCCACGATTGAGGAAGGGAGCTACATCACCCTGCCCTTGGATACATTGAGGGAGTACCAGGTCCTCCCAGGGGACCGGCTGCTCACGGTGAGAGGCAGTAGTCTGGCCCTCGGGTTCGCCGTGAGGGGATCCGTCGTTGATGAGGCGGCGACGCATCCGGAGCTGGAAGTCTTCGACTAGCGGCAGGGGAGCCGCGCGGCTGAGCAGCCACGAATCCCAGCCGACCACCATACTCCAGCGGGCCGCCACCCGATGCGGTGATCTGTGTTGGTGCCTTCAATCTCTGTGGGCTGCCCAGCGCCAAGACCCTCCAGGGCCTGCGAGACACCGGTGCTTCTCTGCACAGGACTGATCTCCAGGGAACCATACTCATCGAAACGGACGGCACTACCTACTCCGTGGACCCTCAGCGAGGCGCTCTGGTGTTCCTGCCCGTTGGCCTACGCGCCTGGCCCGCCGAGTGAGCGTAAGTGGTGGATGCGGGCTGAGCGCGAGCCGTTTGAGATCGTACGGCTGTCCTCGACACCACCCTTGGCTCGTGCTATAATACGGCCACGCTTTGCCGCTTGCGCACAGTTGCCCGTAGCGCACCGCTGCTTCGGTCGCACGACAGGGGCGAGATGCTCACCTGCTTCTATCTATCCCTACTCATTCTCGGCGGCGGCTATATTGCCATCACCTTCCTCGTTGGAGAGTTGGTGGGTTTCCGCGCGGCCGTCGGCCGCCCCATAGAAGGCGTCAGCGACGGTATGGCGGAATCGCTGAGCAGTCTTGGCGACGCGTTGGAGGGTTTGCTCAGGGCCGAATCAATGGCTGGCGTTCCAGGGCGAACTGATACGTGACGGCGAGGCGGAATTTCCCTCCGCCAGCAGTTGCGAAGGAGGATAGGACCATGAAAGCGCGGATTCTATCAGCGTTCGTTGCCGTGATAGGGTGCTCCTCGGTGCTCGCGTTGGCCGTGGCGGCCCAAGGACTGAGATCCGACGGAGTTTCGGCCGAGAGTGGTCCGCCACTCGACGGGTCAAGAGATGTGAGGTTGGGGTCAGAAGACAATCTCTCGCCAACAAGCGCAGATGTACCTATCGGCGCTCCCAGCGCACTGGTGAACGGCGTGACCTGCGACGACGCTGGTAACTGCTGGTTTGCTCACTGGAACGGTCTCTCCGTTCGATCCCCCGGTGGGCAGTGGACGGATTTCTCCACCGCGGACGGACTCGCTCACAGCTACTGCTGGGACGTCGCAGTCGATGACTCAGGATTGGTGTGGGTGGGCCATCACTTTGTGGGCGTCAGCGTGTTGGACTACAACGGGACGCTCCGCAACAAGAACGATGACACCTGGCTCACCTTCAGGCCCGCCGACGGTCTCAAGAGCGATCGTGTGCAGACGGTGGAGATCGCCCCTGATGGGCGTGTATGGTTTGGCCTTGGGACGACCCAGTATCGCATCGCCATCTTGGACTACAAGGGCACGCCCTTCAACAAGGCCGACGATCAATGGCTCAGCTACGACGATGATGATTTCGGAGACGCGGCGGGGCCCGTGAACGCCATTCTCTTCGACGGGAGCGATGTCTGGGCTGGGACGGATGACGGTTTGGCGCGGAGGACGGGCGGCGCGTGGCAGGTGGTGACTTGGCCAGGGAGTGGTTGCCCATCGTGTTGGCCCGAGTGGCCATATTGGGTCTGGGATCTGACCTTGGACCAGGACGGCCACGTTTGGGTGGCCGACGGTATGTGCGGCGCGGCGGAGTGGGACGGCTCGCACTGGACCGTGTGCGACGTACATGACTCGGGTTGTCCCTTGTCAGAGATCACTGGTTCCGCGGATCCAGGCATGCGTAGCGTTGCCGTCGATGAGTACAACAACAAGTGGTTTGGCACGAGACACAACAGGGGTGTGGCCCGCCTCGATGGGCACGGAGACTGGACCACCTTCACCCAGACGGACGACCCTTGGCTCACAACGAGCGATGTAGAGACGATAGACTTCGACATATTCGGCAACGGGTGGTTCGCCGGAAGTAGCATATCCCAATACGTTGTACCAGGCTCGTCAAGCGGCTATGTACTGGCTAGTTCAGGGGGAACAGTCCATTCGCCCGACCGCCTGGCCAAGGCCGATTTTCCAGCGGGCTCGGTGGATCAAGACACGGAGGTCACCATCACCCCGGCCGGTTCTCCACCCACAGGCCACAAGTTCGCTGTCTACATCTTCGACATGTCAGCGGTCATCAGCGGCACCACGACTGAAGTGACTACCGCCAACGAGCTGTACAGCATGACCGTGAGATATACGAGCCACACGAAGCGGGCCGCTATCGAGGATACTATCGGTCTATACTCGTGGGACGGGAGCGACTGGGTGGACGAGGGGGGCACCCTGGACACAGAAACCAGGGAGGTTAGCGCCACCCTTGACCACATGACCTACTTCGGGCTGTTGGGCGATTCGCATCTGGTGTACGTACCGGTCACGCTGAAGAGCTACTAGCGCTACTCGGGGCTCCTGCGCCAAGTTCACAGGACCACAAGTGCCCTGAGCGGGGCTGGTGCGATCCAGTGGTGGAGGGATGGCGGTGTGTTGCCTGATCCGGCAGGCGACCTCGACACCGGCCCCGTCACGTGGTATAATCCTTCAACTCTTCGCCCGCTGGGCGGTGCAACCTAGGGATCGTCGCTGCTTCTCTCTCCAGGAACAGGTGAAATGCTGACCTGCTTCTACCTATCTCTGCTCATCATCGGAGGCGGCTACATCGCCGTCACCTTCCTCGTTGGTGAGTTGGTTGACTTCGGTGAGGACGTCGGCCACGTCATAGAGGGCGTCAGCGACAGTGCCGCGGAGGCCTTGAGCAGCCTCGGAGAAACGCTGGAGGGCGTCCTTGGCGGCGCTGAAGCTGCCGATGTCGACCTGGGCGAAATCGAGCTGCCCGAAATCGGCGAGATCGGACTGGAGCACGAAGTCGAGGGCCCCAGTCCCTTCTCTCTACGGACCGTAGCCATGTTCGCCGTTGGCTTTGGGGCCGGGGGACTGATCGGGAAGGGCCTGGGTTTCTCCGATGCCGTCAGCCTGGCGCCGGCCAGCGGCGTGGCCCTGATGACGGCCAGTGGGATGTGGCTCTTTCTCCGCTTCCTGTATGGGGAGCAAGGTTCGACGTCCATTCAGGCCACCGACTATCTGGGCCTGGTGGGGCGGGTGATCATCGCTATCCCAGAGGGCAAGCCGGGCCAGGTGGCTCTCGTGGTCAAGGGCCAAAGGATGAACGTTCCAGCACGGTCTGAGGACGGCTCGCCCATCCGCACCCATACTGAGGTCGAGGTTCTCGGTATGGAGGGCGGGATGGTTGTGGTCAAGAGATTGTAGGTCGGGGTTTGCAGCAGAAGGAGGTAGCTGAGGTGGGTATCATCGAGGGTTTGCTGGGAGGCGGCACCCTTCTCGTTGCCGTGGCACTCCTCTTCCTGGTAGTTGTTTTCTTGATGGCCATGGCCAGGGTATTGCGGTTCATCAGGAAGGTCCCACCCAACAGGGCGCTCCTGGTATATGGTGTGCGCACGCGCACCAAGGTCACCGTCGTCCGCCGCGTCAAGAAGCTCAAAGCGGGATGGGACGAGTCTTCCCCACCCTCGGACCACCCGGAGATCCACGACCAAGAGTGGGAAGTGCAGACAGAGACCGAGCAGATCACGGTCAACTACAAGATAGTCAAGGGCGGCATGACCATCGTCTTGCCCTTCGTGCACGAGGTGAAGGAACTCGATCTGAGCCTGATCACGCTCGACGTAGCGGTGCACAACGTGCTGAGCAGCAACGCGGTGCCCATCACCGTGGACGGTATCGCGCAGATCAAGATTGGCAGCGATGACACCTCCATCGCCACGGCTGCCGAGCAGCTTCTGGACAAGACTTCGGAAGAAATCCAGTACGTGGCCATCCAGACGCTCCAGGGCCATCTGCGTGCTATCATCGGTCTGATGACGGTGGAGGAGGTCTACAAAGACCGGGAGGCCTTCGCCCAGAGGGTCTTGGAAGTGGCGGTTGACGACTTGGCGGGTATGGGTCTCCAGATCGTCTCCTTTGCCATCAAGGAGATCGGCGACGACAAGGGCTATCTGGAGGCCTTGGGTCGGCCGGAGATAGCGGCCAAACTACGCGACGCCAGGAGGGCGGAGGCCCAGGCCGACCAGGAGGCCACTGAGAAGGAGCAGGAGGCAGAAAAGGAGAAGGCGGGATACACCAAAGAGGCCAACGTGGCCAAGGCCAAGTACGACACTGAGGTGTCCCGGGAACGGGCTGTCGCGGAAAGGGCCCAGGCGATCTCTCTGGCGGAGCAGGACAAGACGCTGGAGCAGAGAAAAGCCGAAGCCGCCCAGGCAGCGGCCGAGCGTCGCGACAGAGAACTCGATGCCGAGGAGCGCCGCCCGGCTGACGCCTCCCTCTACCGGGCTGAGCAAGAGGCCTCGGCGACCAGAGCCAGGGGTTTCGCCGGAGCTGACGTGGACAGGAAGACGGGTGAGGCGGAGGCCGCGGCCAACAAGGCCAGGGGTCTCGCGGGCGCGGACGTGACCAAGGCACAGTTGCTGGCTGAGGCCGAAGGTAGACGGAAGCTCGCCGAAGCGCTCAATGCCTACAAGGCAGGTGCCCTGCGGCTGGTGCTGGGGCAGGCGCTGCTCGAGCGCATCCCTGAGGTGGCCGACTCCTTCGGTGAAGCCTTTGCCAACATCGAGCAGATTCGGCTCATCGAGATCGGCGGCGCTGGTGCCCGGGGCGAGGGGGTTGAAGGAACGGTGGAGCGGTTCCTGGATACCCTGCCCAACACCCTGTTCAAGTTCTTGCAGGGTACCTCTGCATTGCTGGGTGGGCCTATAGACGACCTGGTGGCGGCCTGGATCGTGGACGAGGCCGAGAAGCGAGGGGTTGAGGTAGCCCCGGAGCAGCAGGAGGCCATCCGGGAGATGGTCGCGGCCAGAGTCGCTGAGGTAGAGGCGGAGTCGGAAGCAGACGACTCCGTTGCGGCAGAGCCCATGCCAGAGACCGAGACCCAAGGTGAGGGAGAAAAGGCCGCTGGCGAAGCGGAGGACGAGCCGTCGCCGGCTTCGGAGACGGAAGAGACAGAAGGGTGACGGGAGGATGTCCACTGAACGAAGGAGAGCACTTCGCAGAGATGCTCTCGGAACTGGCACCTCTGCTGGCTGATCTGCCGCGAGGGTCCAGCCAAGAGATAGTCGACTTGTTGTCCAACATGGCGCGGCTAGAGCATGACCTTGGGCGCGCCAGGAGGGAACTCGAGCGCAAGCTAGCGCTCTTCGAGGCAGAGCAGATCATCGCTACGGGAGGATAGGGCGTGCCCGGGCAGTCTGCATCAAACCGTCCGCGAGAGGTGCCATCCAGGGGCGGCGGGTGCGCGGGCAAGGAGACCAAGTCTGGGCCTGTGAAGCAGACGGAGATGGCGCTGAGAGTCCAGGCAGTGGGACCGTGGGGCACAAATGCCCATGCGCTAGTGTGCTCCGTGACCCTGGAGAGTGTCCTCATCGATCCTGCCGCGGAACCCAAGGCACTGCTGTCCATGCTTGGGAACAGCAAGGCGGTCGCTATCCTGATCACCCATGCCCACCCGGATCACATTGGCGCTCTCGAAGAGATGCGAGACGAGCTACAGGTCCCGGTGATGGCCCATCGTGGTGGGGGAGACCTGATGGCTGACCGTTGGCTGGAGGATGGTGACGTCGTGGAGGTGGGTGAGCACAGTCTACGGGTCTGGCACACGCCTGGACACACCGATGACCAGGTCTGCTATGCCATCGAGGATGACCACCGGGTTATCGTCGGCGACACCATCTTCGAAGGCGGCCCGGGACACACCTCTTCACCTCATGCCTTTCAACTGACCCTGCGAACCCTGCGCGACGTGATTCTCGCTTGGCCGGACGAAACCGTGTGCTACCCTGGCCATGGGCCGTCCTTCCGTCTTGGAGACAAGCGCGCTGTTGTTGAAGCCTTCCTCTCTAAGGACCACGAAAGCTTCTTCGGCGATGCCACGTGGGAGATGTAGACTAGTAGCGCTTCAGGCTGAGAGGCATCCAGAGGAACTCGCATCCGTTGCGTACTGGGGCGGAGAACTCCGAAGTGTTGCCGCTGGTGTCTGTGGCCGTGGCGGTGAGGTTGGGGTAGGTGAACATGCCTGATGGCAGCGTCACCATCCACGTCCCGCCGCCGCTGACCTGGTCCTCACCGTGGAACTGGCGCCCTTGGCCGTCATAGTCGGAGAACACCCTTATTGTGCGGCCTACGAGCGCGGTGCCGCCGGCTGAATTACAGCTGGGCGTCGTTATCGAGGGCGGCAAGATGCCGCCGTTGCCTCCATTGGTGAGATAGATACCCAAGTCACCGTTGCTGTGGATGGGGTGCGCTGTGATGGTGTTGCCGATGCTGGCAGCGCCGTCTACGCGAACCCCCCAGTTGGTGTTGTACGCTATGGTGCCTCCTGTGTAGTTGTGGTGAGCGGCGTTGCCCATGAAGACGCCTATGGAGTTCGGTACAGCATCGAGCCCGTTGAGAGCGGTACCGATGTAATTGCCGATGATCCGGTTGTAGCAGGCGTCGGCCTCGATCGCTATCCCGGTCTGGTTTCCAGAGATGACGTTGCGCTCTCCAGAGGTGAGCCCTCCAATCATATTGTCGTGAGCCTCCTCAAGGATCGAGATGCCATTCCAGTCATTGGGTACCGCTCCCGTGCCGTCGGCGTTCGTTCCCACGTAGTTGCCTACAACTTTGTTGTGATGGGCATCGTCGCCCCAGATCTCGACCCCGTAGTAAACGTTGCCGGAGATGATGTTGCGCTTCTGCGCCGTCGTTCCTCCTATCGTGTTGTCGTGCGCTCCGATGATTTGAATGCCGCCCTGGGTATTACCTGCTGCGGCCGTGCCTTCATAATCTATCCCTATGTAGTTGCCGGAGATCGTGTTGTATCCCGGATCCCAAGGTGGTCCTACGTCACATATGGTCACCCCGTGCACGCACTCATTGATAACGAAGCCTGTGATCGTGTTGTACCGCGACCAAATCTTGAAGCAGTCGTAGCTACCAGAGCCGTTGATCACGATCTCCGGCCCGTCGGGGTTGGTCTCTGGCTGACTGGTCCCATTGACGAACGTCCCGCCGGACATATCGTTGAGAGGAGGCAGGGCACCATACGTGGAGCTAAGGGTGATGGTGCACACGACGCCGTCGCAGCCGGGGTCGTCGTCCGGTATGATGATATGGATGTAGTCGTCGCCAGCATGAGAGTTGGCGAGGGTGATGGCCTCCCGGAGAGTGCAGTGGCTCGCATCGCAGGTGCCGTCGTAGGTGGAATCGTCCGTGGTGCTGACGATGTAGTGGGGATTAGCACTTGCGCGTCTCACGTGACCAACCGGCGCCGGAAGGCCCAGCACCACTGCCAGAGTCGTCACAGCCAATCCGTATTTCCTCATCTCTCCCCCTCCTGCTGAGCTCTCATCAGCGCTGTGCTTGCCTGGAAGTTGCAGAGGTGACACGAAAGGAGCGTCTCGTTCTGAGAGCGTGGGCCGACAATCTGTACGTCGCAACTGGTCAGGAGGAACACAGGGCGACAACCTGGCCTGTTAGTTTCATTATATAACAGTTTCTAGCGCAGGTCAAGCGTTATCTGAAGAGAGTGCTATGGGGAACTGGCTGACAAAGCAGGAGCGCCCCATGTGCCTCGCCGTCGAGTGACATTGCGGGCGGGGCGATGCTTTGTTGCCCTTGGACAGCACCACGAGCTGCGGAGCGGACGCACTGGTCTTGCCTCTTGGCCTTGCCCCGCATCTCTGTGTGGGCTAGACTACACTGACGAGACGTGCCGTACCAGGGCAAGGTGACGCCTTGTGGAGGAATGCAGGTGGAGTTGAGAATCCGCGCGCTGGGCCCCTGGGAGACAAACGCCTATGTCTTGGTGTGTCCGGTCACTGGACAGAGCGTTCTCATAGACCCTGCCGCCCAGCCTGATCTATTGCTGACCGTGCTCGGGGATAGCCAGCCTGTGGCGATTCTGATCACCCATGCCCACCCGGATCACATCGGGGCTCTAGCCGACGTGCGGGCCGAGCTAGCGGTGCCGGTCATGGGTCATCAGGCCGCCGGAAGTCTCACAGTGGATCGCTGGCTCAAGGACGCCGACGTGGTGGAGGTAGGGGCCCACAGGATGTGGGTTCGCCACACTCCGGGACACACCGATGACATGGTCTGCTACGGGGTGGAGGGCGACAACCGAGTTCTCGTCGGTGACGCCATCTTCGAAGGCGGCCCAGGGCACACATCCTCTCCCGAGGCCTTCCAGACTACTCTGCGAACCCTGGGCGACGTGATTCTCGCTTGGCCGGACGAAACCGTGTGCTACCCTGGCCATGGGCCGTCCTTCCGTCTTGGAGACAAGCGCGCTGTTGTTGAAGCCTTCCTCTCTAAGGACCACGAAAGCTTCTTCGGCGATGCCACGTGGGAGATGGGAGAGCTGCAGTCGGGGCGATCGGGCCTGATAGCAGATCGCCTGCGACTCCACTGAGCCGAACTACTCAGGGATGGGCGCGACAAGGTCGTCCCACGTGAACGTCACTGGCGTCAGGTGCGGTGATAGCGGGGAGTCGGGCCCCGGCCGGAAGACGAAGTGAATCAGGCCTGCGTCCGGTTCCGCGTACACCGTTTCCTGACCGATCCCCAGAGGATCCCCGGCTATGGCAAGCTGCTGCATCTGTGGGAGACCAACGATGTTCCCCTCTTCGACACTGGCGGCCATAGCCTCGTAGCGTCGAAGACTGTCGTCCAGGGTGCAGCCGATCTGGTGTCGGGACCGACTTGACAAGGCTCCCGGATTTTGCTAGAATTCGCGACAATGGAGCCGGCGCTGGTGGGACCTGTGGGAGGGTCTTCAGTCTGTGAATCGACGGTCTGCGGCGCCATGCAGGGCAGTAGCAGTTCCTCAAGCCGGTGAGAGCCGGATTCATGATTGCCTCCCGCCACCCGTTTGACGGTTCTTTTGCACTTCGAAACGCAAGCCAGGAAGAGGCCAGTCTACCGTTCCTTAACTGTAGGGTCCTGTGTATAGACAGCTCAAGCAGGGCGATATATAGCGATACTATTGACGGCGCTCTGTGAGACGCACTCCCTCTGCGCGGACAGGAGGCGGAGACGGCAGCCGAGATGAGGGCTGGCGGCAACCGCGCGTGCTATGGCGGCATCCCCGCTGCCGTGTGGCTTCGAAGCAAAGGCTGAGGTTGGCGAAGTCTGTCGAGGCACCAATCCGTAGCTCACCCCAGAAGTGCCGTTGTGCGGCTACTTGCCAGTCCATGGGGGTGCGTCGTCACTGTGGTGAACGAAGGGGAGGAGCTGGGCAGACTGCGATTGCGGCAGCAACTGGCCTGGGCGCAGTGGATGGATGACTTGTTGCCCGCCGCTGGCAACCGGTTCGTTGCTCGGGGCGAACGTTATGTGGAGGCCGGACGCGTGAGCGGGGGCGAGGCAGTGGCTCAGCAGTGCGATCGGATCTGCTGCCGGCCTTGGTGGTCAATCGTTTGTCAGAGTCGGTGTGGAAGTGTCGATACTGGTTGTGATAGCGACGCCACTTGACACGTCTTCTCAGGTCGGCTATAGTACCGCAGCAATACCATGGTGGTGGTTTGGGTTCACGGAAGGAAGCGAAGGAGGGTGATGGATATAGCGCTTTGTCGTACATTCCTCAGCTCACAATCTCAAGCGAGGTGAATTGGGAGTATGCAAGAGATCAGCAGGAGACGGTTCCTAAAGGGGTCAGGGGCGAGCGCAGGCGCTCTTCTTCTGCCTCCACTGATGCCAGGGCGGCAGGAGGTGGCGGCCTTCCCGCTGCACAAGAGAGTCGGCGAATCGCGGACAATCTGTCCATATTGCTCGTGCGGGTGTGGTCTGCTGATTGCGACAGACAGCACGGGACACATCATCAACTCTGAGGGCGATCCGGATCACCCGAACAACCGAGGAGCGCTGGACCCCAAGTCGATTTCCGTTCGTCAGTTGTCCACCAGTCCTCACCGACAGAGCAAGGTCTTGCACCGGGCTCCTGGCGCTTCGGAGTGGCAGGAGGTGACCTGGGAGGAGGCCATCCCCCTGGTCGCCCGCAAGATCAAAGACACACGCGATGCCACTTTCGAAACCACCGATGAGCATGGGGTTACTGTCAACCGCACCAACGGCCTAGCCTTCATCGGGGGCGCCGCGAACAACGATGAGGACTGCTACATCGCGGTCAAGCTGGCGCGCGCGCTGGGCCTGGTGTACGTCGAACACCAGGCGCGTATATGACACTCCGCGACGGTGGCCGGTCTCGGCCCCACGTACGGTCGCGGAGCAATGACCAATCAATGGAGAGACCTCAAGAACGCGGACGCGTTTCTGGTGTGCGGCGCCAATCCGGCGGAGAATCACCCAGCCTCGATGTCCCACATCAACAAAGCGCGCGACGCTCGCGGCGCGAAGTTGATCGTGGTGGATCCCCGTTTCACACGTAGTGCGTCGACGGCCGACATCTACGCCCCCATAAGAAGCGGCAGCGACATCGCCTTCTGGGGCGGTTTGATGAACTACATCCTGGAGAACAACCTCTACCATGAAGAGTATGTGGTGAACTACACCAACGCTTCTTTCCTGATCGATGAGGGGTTCCAGGGCGCGGCCGACTTGGATGGGTACTTCTCGGGCTTCGACCCGGAGACGCAGAGCTACGACCAAGACACCTGGGCATATCAGCAGGATACCGAGGGCAACATCCTCCGGGATGAGACCCTCCAGGATCCCAACTGTGTGTTCCAGTTGCTGAAGAAGCACTACGAGCGATACACAGTGGACATGGTGGAGAAGGTCTGCGGCATGCCGAAGGACAACTTCCTGGAGGTAGCGCAGGCCTTTGCGGCCACTGGTGCGCCGGAGAAGACCGGAACCATTCTGTACGCCATGGGACAGACGCAGCACACCGTGGGTACTCAGAACGTACGCTGCATGGCCATGGTCCAGCTCCTGCTGGGCAACACTGGCCGGCCCGGAGGCGGTGTCAACGCGCTACGCGGCGAGTCCAATGTGCAGGGCTCGACCGACATGGCGCTGCTGTTCCACATCATCCCGGCGTACATGAACACACCCAATGCGGCCAAGCACAGCGATCTCGCCGAATACCTGGAGAAGGAGACACCAACAGGGGGCTATTGGGTGAACAAGCCCAAGTTCCTCATCAGCCTGTTGAAGGCCTGGTGGGGAGATAAGGCCACCCAGTCGAACGACTTCCGCTATGACTTCCTGCCCAAGATCAGCGGCGGGATCAACACCTATGCCTGGATCTCGATGTTCCACGCCATCAACGATGGCACAGTCAAGGGTATGTGGATACTCGGACAGAACCCAGCGGTGGGTGGCCCCAACGCTCGGTTCGAGAGGAAGGCACTGGAGAAGCTGGATTGGATGGTGGTGCAGGAGATAGCACCGACGGCAACCACCGACTTCTGGCGGGCGCCGGACGTGGACCCCACGTCCATCCAGACCGAGGTCTTCCTCCTGCCGGCGGCAGATGCGATGGAGAAGGAAGGAACTATCGTCACCAGCGGTCGCCTCATCCAGTACCGACCGAAGGTAGCCGAGCCGCCCGGAGAAGCACAGGGCGACATCGAGATCATGGATCTGATCTACCAGGAACTGCGGCGGTTGTATGAGGCCGAGGGTGGTGCCTTGCCCGAGGCCGTGCTGGAGTTGAACTGGTCACATGGAGCCGACTTCGACAGCATCTGTCGAGAGATCAACGGCTACTGGACGAAAGACGTCACTGACGAAGAGGGCAACGCCGTGGGTACCGAGGGCGAGATGGTGGCCAACTTCACCAAGCTCACGGACGATGGATCGACAGCCTGTGGAAACTGGATATACTCGGGGTACTGGGTTCCGGCGAATGACGGCGACGGCAACATGGTTACGGCCTGCAAGAGGCGCGGCCAGAAGGACCCGGGCGGCCTGGGCATGAACCCGTACTGGGGCTTCTCATGGCCTGTCAACCGCCGCATCATCTACAACCGATGCTCGGCGGACAGCAGTGGCAAGCCCTGGTCGGAGGACAAGGCGCTCATCTGGTGGGACGAGGAAGAAGGCAAGTGGACTGGATACGACGTGCCAGACTTCTCTGGCACCAAGGGACCTGGCGACGCTGGCTTCAACGATCCCTACATCATGCAACCTGAGGGCAAGGGCCGTCTTTTCGCCGCCAGGAACGAGGGGCCTTTCCCCGAGCATTACGAACCGCTGGAGTCTCCGGTGGCCAACCTGCTTTCGTCTGTGCAGTTCAACCCGGTGGTCAAGCAGTGGGATGTGGATAGAGGTCAGGACGTGGGAGACAACGTCGGCACCTCCGACCAGTTCCCCATTGTGTGCAGCACCTACCGGGTGTGCGAGCACTGGCAGGCAGGCGGCATGTCCGTATGGTTGCCCTGGCTCGCGGAGGCGCAGCCGGAGCCCTTCCTGGAGATGAGTGTAGAACTGGCCCAGGAAAAGGGTGTCTCCAACGGCGACCGGGTCGTCGTGAGTTCGGCTCGCGGCGAGGTCGAGGTGGTGGCCATCGTCACCCCGCGGGTCAAGCCATTCACTCTGGATGGCAAGACAGTGCACCAGGTGGGTATGCCCTGGCACTTTAGCTGGCAGGGGTTGGCGCGAGGTGCCACAGCCAACTTCCTCACCCCGCACGTGGGAGATGGGAACACCATGATCCCGGAGTACAAGGCCTTCCTCGTGGACGTCAGAAAGGCGGTGTGACGATGGCGAATGCGATGCTCATAGACGAATCGAGGTGTATGGGATGCCGCGGGTGCCAAGTGGCGTGCAAGCAGTGGAATGACAACCCCGCAGAGCTGACGGAGAACTGGGGCAGCTACGAGAACCCGCCCGAGTTGTCGGGCATCACCTGGACCAAGGTCAAGTTCACGGAGAAGGTGGAGGGCGACCAGGTCAAGTGGTTGTTCCTCACGCAGGGCTGCATGCATTGCACTGAAGCGAGCTGCGAGGCGGTCTGTCCAACGGGGGCGATCCAACATCACGGCCAGTACGTGCTCGTGGATCAGGATTGGTGTATCGGCTGTGGGTACTGTGTGGCTGCCTGTCCTTTCGATGCTATCCACTCGGTCTTCGAGACGGAGGCGGGCGGCGAGCAGAAGGCCACCGCCAAGAAGTGCACGTTCTGCGTCGACCGGACGAGCAACGGACTGCTGCCAGCCTGCGTGAAGACCTGCCCGTCTGGCGCTCTCTCCTGGGGTGACCGCAGCGACATGATAGCCACGGGCAAGGATAGGGTCGCCGCTCTCCAAGCTGGCGGGTATGCCAGGGCCAACTTGTACGGTGAGGACCAGCTCGGTGGCTTGCACCGCCTGTACGTGCTTGCTGATGAGCCTTCCGCTTATGGCTTACCTGAGGCGCCACGGCATGCGACGTCGAACGTGGCCGGCCAGTGGCTGAGCGGAATCCTGACAGCTGGCATTGTGGCAGCGGTGCCGTTCTGGCTGGTGTTCAAACGTCAGAGAGCGGAGGAGGCCCAGGGAGGGGGGGCAGAACGATGATCTTGACGTGGAAGTGGGAGTTGGTGGTTTATCTCTGGCTTGCTGGGGTCGCGGGGGGAGCGTTCTTCGTGGCGTTCCTCATGGATCGCATCACGCGTGGCAAGCACGAGCAATTGCCCAAGATAGCGATGTTCCTGGGGGTCCCCCTTGTGCTGGTGGGTTCGCTGCTTCTAGTGCTGGATCTGGGCGAGCAGCTTCGTGCCTGGCACCTGTTCACGAGGCTCAGGCTGGGCTCGCCCATGTCAGCGGGGAGCTGGATATTGCTGCTCTACGCCTTGGTTGGCGTGGTGATGATCGCACTGTGGTGGTCCAAGAGCTTCGAGCCAGGCGAACTGCGACTCAGTGTGCTTTCCGGCCTCGCCAGCGTGATTCGGCCCGCCGCGTCCGCGATAGGGATCCTCTCTTGGATCGCGTTCGTGCTCGCGGTGCTTCTGATCGCCTACACGGGTGTCCTCCTAAGTGCTACCAATCAGCCGTTGTGGGGAGGGGTCTTGCTGCTGCCAGCACTGTTCGTGGCCTCGGCCATTTCCACCGGCATGGCACTACTCGTGCTCGTTCTCAGAACGGGGTTTGGCAGGCTGTTGGACCTTCTCTTTGGTGGAGAGGGCGAGCGTGTGCCCGCTGACACTCTGCATGCTATGGGGACCGCCAGTCTTGTCCTGGGGATCGTTGAGCTCGTAGTGCTTGTGGGTTACATAGCTTGGCTGGCGTTCTTCTCGACCGCCGCCGGTGCCCAAGCGATCGGCGTATTGCTCACAGGTCCCATGAGCCTCGTTTTCTGGGGCGGGGTAGTACTGGTGGGGCTAGTCATTCCGCTCGTGCTGGAGTTCGCTTCGTTGAGGGGCCGAGAGATGCTGGTCGGGTCTGTGCTGGCCTCTACGTCCTTGGTGCTTCTGGGCGGACTCTTCCTGAGAGCAGCGGTGCTGCTGGGTGGGCAGATGGTTTGAGGCAACTCTGCCCCGAGTAGTCTACGCTCGGGCCGGTTTCGAGAATTGCGTTGCAGGCCAGGGAGCATCTCCCTGGCCTGTGTCTTCATGGGGGGACTGAGTTCCTCGTCAGGAGAAATGCTGACCCACAAGCACAACGGTTTCAGGCTCCAGGGGAACGAGGTCTTTCCACTCCTTGGCCTGTCGCGCTGCGCCGTTCGCTCCCCACTTGCGTACCACCCGCTCGTCGCTGCAAATGGAGTCCACGAAGGCGCGGTACCTCTGGGTCTCTCCTCCTCCAGCAGTGATGTAGCTGAGGGTGGCCAGGGTGACCAGGCACCTGCCCACACTCAGGCCAAACGTGTCGATCAAGAGTGGCCCTATCTCGGTTTCGATAGCAGTCTCGACATCCATCACACCCTCTCCTGCCGGCACTCGACCGGTATCTCGGCGATGACGGTGGTCCCCTCACCGGGCTGGGAGCGCACCGTCAAGGTACCGCCAGCAAGGTGAGCTCGCTCGAGCATCCCGGTAAGCCCTAACTTGCCCGTGTCCACCAGCTCGCCAGGTCTATCTGGGACTGTGAAGCCTCGCCCATTGTCGCTGACGGTTATCCTCACCACTCCATCGGTGAACTCCACTCTGGTGAGGACTTCCGTGGCCCCCGAATGCTTTCGAACGTTGTTGAGTGCTTCCTGAGCGATACGGAAGAGTACCAACTCAACCTCCGGTGTCAGGCGGCATTGGTCTCCGACGACCTCGAGCAGAGCTCGTACGTCGTCCTCTTCCGAAAGCCTACTGCTCAACCCTTCCAGAGTTGGCAGCAGGCCCAGGTCATCCAGAGTAGATGGTCTGAGGTCCTGGCTGAAACGGCGCACGTCGCGCGAGATCTGAGCTGTGAGCTGGCGGAGTTCCTCCATCCGTGGTCTGAGACTCCCTGGTGTGTGGTCGTCGTCACTGAGCAGCGTGTCGAGTTGTCGCGAGAGAGCGACCAGCGCTTGAGCTGTGTCATCGTGAAGCTCACGAGCCATGCGCCTACGCTCTACTTCCTGGGCCGTGAGGATCTGCTTCGCGTAGGAGCGCATGCTTTCGTAGAGGCGCGCATTCTCGATGGCAACCGCGGCCTGTCGTGCCACTCCGGAGACCACGGTCACATCTCTATCGGAGAAGGACCGCTTGTCCTTCAAAGCTATCACGCCCAAGGCCCCGAACACTCTATCACCGGTCACAATGGGAACGGCGAGCACGCTCTTGACGCCGCCATCAACGAAATCCGGTACCCTGCTGGGATAGGCAGCATAGTCCTCGATGACGGTTGCTTCTCCGCTGGCTATTACCTGTCCAGCGAGTCCTTCCCCTCTCGCCACAGTCACCTGTAACAGGTTTTCCGGCAGTCTGTGCAGGTAAGGATAGCGGATCACGTCTCTGCCCTTGTCCAACAAGGCGATGACTCCTGCGTCGGCATCGACCAGACCTTCGGCAATCTGGACAACCTTCGACAAGACCCTGTCCAGTTCAAGCTCTGAGGTGATCCCTTCTGACAGCTCGCTGAGACGCCGCTCCCTTTCCAGTTGCCTAGTCACATTCCAGTGGAGCCTGGCGTTCTCTGTGGCCACTCCGATCTCGGACGCAATGGCAGTGAGGAGGTCGGTCTCCTCTTCCAGGGAGCGGTGGGCGGTGCTGCTCCCAACGACTATGGCGCCCTGCAATCTACCCTTCGACTTGAGCGGGACGGCGATCTGACTGGTCAGTGCCTGATCTGTGACCAGCGTCCTGGCAAGTCTAAGCCCCCTTTGGTCAGTGACGAGTCCCGGCGGCAGGCCTCGATGGGCTGCGAGGGCTAGATCGGCGTCTTTCTCGTCGAGGACGAATATTACGCCGGCCTCGAGGCCGGTGACCTCCAGGACGGCGTTCAGCGCCTCCCCAAGCATACGCCGCAGTTCCAGAGATCCGGTCAGGACAGCGGAGACGGCATTGATGGCTTGGAGACGGACGGTAGCCTTCTCTCGGAGGACTTCCTGGGCTCTCCTTATCCAGGCCAGCCAGATGGTCAGACCTCCGACAAGGGTGACGGCGATGGTCTCGGTAAGGGCGTCGGCAGGGCTTGGGCTGAGGAACAGGACGCGTGGTAGCATGATGAAGAAAGCTACGATCAGGACAACGAGCCCGACACCGGGCCCCAGCGCGAAGGCAGCGTAGCCTATGGGGAGAATGAGCAGCACTCGTTCGGTGGAGTGCCGAGTGAGTTGGCTCTCGCCTTGCCCGGGAACCGGCAGAGTGCGCAGTTGGGCGCTGTAGTGGAGTAACACGCCGCTAAGGAGCATGGCGATAACGAGCCAGAGGCTGGGGCTGAAGATAATCCTCTGGAGTCGGCTCAGTGACGGGGTCGAGGTAGAAGGCATCTCTGGACTCTCAGGCTCGTGTAGTTCTCTGACACACCATGCTGCTCGACCGTCTGTGGCTGATCGGGTGCTGCCTCACTGGATGTCGTCAAGCGTGAACCAGCCCATTCGGAGAGCCAGTATCACTGCTTCAGTACGGGAGCCCACCTGCATCTTGCTGAAGATATTGCTCAGATGGCCCTGAACCGTGCGGACGCTCAAGGCGAGCTCGTTGGCGATTTCCATGTTTGTCATGCCACTGGCTGCGAGCTTGAGAACCTCCATTTCTCTCTCGCTGAGCTGGTCTGACTCGGTGGCGATTGCGCTCTGTTTGCGAGAGGAAGCGAAGCGGTTCAGGACCTTTCGCGCTATGATGGGGTGCAGGATAGACTCACCGGCGTGCACTGCCCTTATCGCATCGACTAGTTCATGAGAGGGCACATCCTTCAACAGGTACCCTGCGGCGCCTGCCTCCAGGACGGCGAACACGTACTGGTCGTCATCATACGCACTCAGGATAAGAACGGCGCTGTCGGGATGGATCTCCTTGATTCTCCTCGTGGCTTCTATGCCGTTTAGTTCGGGCATGGCGATGTCCATGATCACGACGTGAGGGTGGAGTTGGGCGGTCAATGCGACGGCTTCCTCCCCGTCTCCGGCCTCGCCCACGACCTTCATGTCATCTTCACGCTCCAGTAGTTCACGAGTGCCTTGACGGACGAGTACGTGGTCATCGGCCAGAAGGATGGTGATGTTCTCCATGCGCCGGTCCTCCTTTGCCAGTCTATCAGAGAGGACTTCGTGGAAGGAAGAAGGCTGCCATCGTGTGACCCGTCAACTCCGTGGATCAAGAGACGCCTGCTCCCATGTCATTATAGCCGCTTCGGGAGGTCAAATCAAGTCACCTTGGGATGGTGCTGAAAAACCTACTCGCGACAACTCCTGCGCAGGACTCCAGTCCTGCGCAGGCTATGGGAAACCGCCTTCAGACGGTTCGGAAACGTGCAGCAGGCACGTTTCCCTCCGCCCGTAGCACCGGCGCTACCACCCGATGCGCTGTGAGGACCCTTTTCGCATGCCCCCAACCGGAGTTCTAGCCACGAGCGCTCAGATGTTGTATACTTAGCATTCAAAGCATTTTCCCGAGGAGGAGACCGGTTGTAGATGGAGGCCCCACCGACTGATCAGCGGTTGCTCGTAGCGCTGCGAGAGGAACGGAACAGGAAGCCTGAGCTGGCGCAGACCATTGACCTTCATGAGGAGGTCATAGCTGCTCGGGCCGAGATGGAGGTTGCCTTGCCTGACCTTGCTCCGGATCGGGCGGAGGTGGCCGCGCTCATGGATGATCGCGTGTCCCTGCTCGAGCACTGGGGACTGCACTGGGATAGGGGCAGTTTTGGCACCCTCAGTCAGCGGATCTGCGAGATCGGCGCCCGCCATAGGCAGGAGTTGGCAGCCGCGTTCGAGCAGACGCGTGCTCTTCTGACCAGTGATGGCGACCAAACGGTCAGCATAGTGGGTGCCTATCTTACGGAAGGGAGGGTGCAGATTGAGGAGCAACAGGCGGAAATCGAGGAGATCATCCCGTTCGTGCTCATCCACGCCCTGCATCCGTGCCTGCAAGCCTTCGCCACTGTGCTCGCCCCTCTAATCGAGGACGAGCGGTGGTATCAGCGGCTGTGCCCGGTCTGCCGCGGCGAGCCTGACTTTGGCTTTCTCGAGGGGCAGGTGGGAGGGCTTCGCCTGCTGTGTTCCCGCTGCGACGTAGTATGGACATACAAGCGCGGCGAGTGTACGTTCTGCGGTAACAGCGAGAAGAAGACCTTCGCCTACTACCTCAGCGAGGATGATGTCTATCGCCTCTACGTGTGTGATGATTGCCATCGATACCTCAAAGTCCTCGACGGGAGGCACACGTCGGTCAAGTCCTTGCTGCCCATACAGCGCATCCTCACCATAGGAATGGACATCTCGGCGCGTCAGCAAGGATATCGATAGATTGCACAGTCCATGGGCCACAAGATTGGTGACAGTGTAGCCTACGTTCGGTATTCCGGGGGCGAGAGCAAGCAGATGGAGCGGCCTCTGGTGCGGGAAGCCGCATGGACTATCCACGTCAACGGCCAGGAACTGGTGACTCTGTATTGCACTCCCGACAAGCTGAACTTCCTGGTGTTGGGCTTCCTCGCAGCCGAGGGGATTATCGAGAGCCTGGACGACGTACTCTTGCTGCAGGTGTGCGAGGATCAGGAGGGGGTCATCGACGTCTCGCTGGATGGGCGCCCGCTCCCTCCGCCAGGCCGTCCCATACTCCTCTCAGGGTGCGGCCGCGGCATTACCTTCGAAGATCTCTCATCAATGCACCCCAAGATAGATTCCTCACTCGAGGTACCCGCGAGGCAGATATCCAGGCTGATGCGGGATCTGCGACATGAGGCAGAGATTCATCAGTCGGTTGGGGGCACTCACTCTTCGGCTCTCTCGGACGGCACTGCGCTCTTAGTGACGGCCGAGGACGTTGGAAGACACAACACCCTGGATAAGATCAGGGGAGAGTGCCTGTTTCGAGGTATCCCTACAAGAGATCGGCTGCTCTTGACCACAGGTCGCGTTTCCTCCGAGATGGTGGCTAAGGCTGCCAAGATGGAGGTGCCCATCGTTGCCTCACGAAGCACCCCCACGGACCTGGCCTTCAAGCTGGCTCGCGAATGGGACATGACCGTCGTCGGCTACGTGCGCGGCGACAAGATGAACGTCTACTCCAGACCTGATAGGGTGACCGTTCGCTGATCCAGGCGTGGTTATCGTAGCATTCGCTTGAGCAGTCGACCTTCCCACTTGACATCAGGCAAGGACCACTGTATAATGAGTACAAGTTACGAGGAGTTATCAACCGCTGGATCATTGCCGTGAGAACAGTCGAGGAACTCTGTGAAGTCCTGCGTCAGAGAGGGTTGAAGGTCACGCCTCAGCGGCGCTTGATCTTCGAAGCTCTGCGTGATAGCGGCGACCATCCGTCTGCCGAGGACATCTACCAGGCCGTGATAGAGGTCATGCCAGACATGTCGCTGGCTACTGTCTACCATACCCTCAACGACTTGGTAGGCATGGGTGAGTTGGTGAATCTCGACCTCGGAGAGGGTAAGAGTCGCTACGACACCCACACCGGGAGCCATTGCCATCTGGTATGTCTCGGTTGTCGGAAGGTGGTGGACATCATGCGGAGTCCCTGCTGCGCTGAGCTAGCTGCGGAAGAAGCAAGGGGCTATGAGATCGAGCGCTGTGACGTAGTGTTCTATGGTCGCTGCCCTGAGTGCCAGGGTGGCGTCCACGATTGATGTGGAGCCTGGCTACTTACTGAAGAGAGGAGATGGAAGTGGACAAGTGGGAGTGTTTGGCGTGCGGATACATCTACGACCCCGCCGCGGGGGACCCCGACAACGGCATAGCCGCGGGTACAGCTTTCGAGGATCTGCCAGACGACTGGGTATGTCCAGAGTGTGGGGCTGAGAAGGACATGTTCCAGAAACTGGACGAATAGGAATGGGACCTATCGAGATCAAGGAGGACATCTACTGGATCGGGGCATTGGACCCTGGTCTCCGGCTCTTTGATATCCTCTTTCCCACTGAAGCGGGAACGACGTACAACGCCTACCTGGTCAGAGGCGAGAAGGTCGCTGTCGTGGACACGGCGAAGGGACGCTGCTACGATCAGTTCCTGTCACATCTCACGTCGCTCGTGGCACCGGAGGACGTTGACTACGTGGTGTGCAACCACATGGAGCCCGACCATTCTGGTTCGCTGGCTGCCTTCCTCGAGGAGGCGAAGAATGCACAGGTCGTGGTCTCCAGAACGGGCGAGCACTACGTGAGGAATATCCTCAACGCCGATGTGAACCCTCTGAAGATGGGCGACGGCGATGTGCTCGACCTGGGAGGCAAGACTCTGCAATTCGTCTCTGCCCCCTTCCTCCACTGGCCAGACACCATGTTCACCTACGCGGTGGAGGAAAAGGTGCTCTTCCCTTGCGACGTCTTGGGCAGCCACGTCTGCGACGAGAGGATGTTCGATGACCTCTTGGGCGATTTCTCCGAGCAGTTCGAGTACTACTACCAGGGCATCATGCGTCCCTTCAAGGACAAGATGCTGGAGGCCATAGCCAAGATCAGGGGGCTGGACATCGACGTGATAGCTCCGTCCCACGGCCCCATCTTGCGTCGTGATCCGTGGAGGTACGTGGAGCAGTACGTCGAGTGGAGCACGCCTGTGTCGGCCACAGTCAAGAAGGTGTTGGTCTCCTATGCCAGTGCGCACGGTAACACCAAGATGATGGCTGAAGAGGTGGCGAAGGGCGCCGCTATCGATGGGGTCGAAGTAGAGGTATTCGATCTCACAGAGATGGATCCGGGGGAGGTCCTGGATGACATCGAGGCGGCGCAGGCGCTGATCGTCGGCTCGCCGACCATCAATGGCGACGCCGTGAAACCTGTTTGGGATCTGCTTTCGAGTCTGGCCACGATTAGGTTGCGCGGCAAGGTAGGTGGTGCCTTTGGGTCGTACGGCTGGAGCGGAGAGGCGGTCGGCATGATAGAGGATCGGCTCAAGAGCCTGAAGTTCAAGGTCACTGAGCCGGGTGTGAGGTTTGCGCTGGTGCCCACCGCCGAGGAACTGGAGGCGTGCCGGGAGTTCGGTGCGCGGGTCGCGGAAAGCCTCTAGCTGGTGAGATTCGTCATCGGCGGCAATGGGATCGCGGCGATTACAGCAGCGCGTACCATTCGTGCTGCGAGTCCGGACAGCGAGATAGAGATCTACACGGATGCGTCGCGCCCATTCTATCTGCGGCCGAAGCTCATCCCATTCGTGGCTGGGCGCATAGAACTGGAAGACCTCTACGTCTATTCGCCGCAGTGGTATGTCAGCAGGGGCATCGCGGTCCACCTGGCGACGCGAGTCGAGGGCCTGGACACCGGGGAGCGTAGAGTCCTCCTGGAGAATGGGGAAGCGATACGGTACGATCAGTTTCTTCTGGCGGTAGGGAGTCATTCCTTCGTACCGCCGCTGGGAGGCGTGGATCAGCAGGGAGTCTTCTCTCTCCGCTCCATAGACGATGCGCTCGCCATCAAGAGGGACGCTGAGGAGTGCCTTTCCGCGGGACAGAGGGAAGCCGTGGTCATCGGCGGTGGCCTCCTCGGTTTGGAGTGTGCCCACGCCCTGACTAGCCTGGGCATGCAGGTGACGGTCCTCCAGGGAGGACCCTGGCTGCTGCACAAGCAGATCGATCGCGAAGCAGCGCAGATCCTCGAGGGACAGTTGGAAGGGTTGGGCATCAAGTGCCTCTCTGTTGTGGTGCCGGTCGCGGTTCTGTCCAACGGCAGTGTGTCGGGAGTGCTGCTGGAAGATGGTCGCCGCGTCAGTGGTCATCTGGTGTTGTGCGCGGCCGGTGTGAGGTCCAATCTGGAGGTGGCCAGAGCCGCTGGACTCGAGGTCAAGCAGGGGGTCCTCGTTGACGATCAGATGCGTACCAGTGTAGACCGGGTGTACGCCGCCGGAGACGTGGCCGAGTACGATGGGGAGATGTGGTGCATCATTCCGGCCGCGGTGGAGCAGGCCAGGGTAGCCGCAGGCAGTATGGTGGAGCCGGGATCCAAGACGTACCACGGCACAGTACCTTCGACGACGCTGAAGGTGGTTGGGGTGGATCTGATGTCCGTGGGCATGATCAGTAGTGCGGAGGCTGAGGGCTTCGAAGAAGTGAAGAGGTCGGACCCCGCGAGGGGGGTCTACGAGAAGCTGGTTCTGCAAGATGGTCGTATCGTGGGTGCTATACTTCTGGGAACCAGGGAGCGGGTACCGGCGGTATCCAAACTGATCACGGAGGGCACCGACGTGTCCAGCCACAAGGAGCGCCTCCTGGATGACGAATTCGACTTGTCCACGCTGATGCACTAGAAGGGAGGAATCTGTCGCGACATGAGAAAGATGACTGAAGGCAATCTGGAGGCGGCTTTTGCTGGCGAAAGCAAGGCACACATGAGGTATCTGATCTTCGCCGACAAAGCGGAGAAGGAAGGACATGCCAACGTGGCCAGGTTGTTCAGAGCCATCGCCTTTGCGGAGCAGGTCCACGCCACCAATCACTTCAAGAACCTGGATGGTTTGGGCGCGACGGCTGACAACCTACAGGTTGCCATCGACGGCGAGACCTACGAGGTAGAGGAGATGTACCCGGCCTTCAGGGCCGTGGCGGAGTTACAGGGCGAGGCGGGCGCTGTGCGCTCGACAACCTGGGCTCTGGAGGCAGAGAAGATCCACGCTGACCTGTACGGCCGGGCCAAGACTGCGGTAGTGGATGGCCAGGATCTGGACGTTGACAAGATCCACATCTGCGAGGTCTGCGGGTGGACAGGGACTGGCGAGAAGCCGGACAAATGCCCCATCTGCGGGGCGAAGGCAGAGAGGATCCGCACGTTCTAATCGCCGAGCTGCGTGCCAGGCAGATGTCAGCGGGGGCTGACGGCACGGAGGGATGTAGTCATGAGTCTTGAAGGAAAGCGCGTAGCTGTCCTCGCTGAGGACCTCTATCAGGAACTGGAGCTCTGGTACCCTGTGCTCCGCCTTAGAGAGGCGGGAGCTGAGGTGGTCATTGTGGGTACAGGAAGCTCCGACACCTACACGGGCAAGCACGGCTACCCAGTGAACGTGGATACGTCGGCCAGCGATGTGAGGCCCGAAGACTTCGATGCCCTGGTCATCCCAGGGGGCTACGCTCCTGATCGGTTGCGCCGCTACCCAGCAGTCAACGCGCTGGCACGAGAGGTATTCCATCAGGGCAAGATCGTCGCCGCCATCTGCCACGGAGCCTGGGTGCTCGTCTCGGCGGACGTACTACGCGGACGCACGGCCACCTGCTTCAGCGGCATCAAGGATGACGTCATCAACGCGGGTGCCCATTACGTGGATCGAGAGGTAGTGCGAGACGGCAATCTGATCACCTCTCGTGAGCCTGACGACTTGCCCGCTTTCCTCAAGGAGATCGTAGCGGGCCTCGAGAGACAGAAGTGAGGGACGTGATGCCGGAGGGATCGGCCGGAGTCAGGCAGAAGCTACTCGATACCCTCGCCGAGGCCATAGATCAGGAGCGGCTCGCACAGAAGAGGTGAGCCTTTGGAGCAAGTCTGGCCACCGACCCAGCCGTGAAGGAGATGTTCCTTCAACTGGTGGAGGAGGAGATGGGTCACGAGAGAACACTGCGGGACTGGCAGTTGGCGCCTCGGGAGAAGGGATAGCCCTGTGAGCCTGGCCAAGACGACGGTCCAGCCTGGGGACATGCCAGAACGTAGGTCGATTGTGGCGTCGAAGTGCGACCTCTGTAGTGATGAGATGGTGGGCGAGGCGAGGGCCTTCGAGGTCCAGTGTTGCGCGGCTCAGATGACCGGATTCGCCCCGCTGCTGTGGGATCCGTGAGGAAGAGAGAGAGGAGTATAGAATGGCAGAAGAGTTCTCGCTTACCGAGATGAACCGAGCAGACCCGGCGAACATGACTGACATGATGCGCAAGCACACACCGGTGATAGACGCTCCAGACAAAGCGAAAGCCGGTGAGCCCTTCGCCGTCAAGATCAAGGTGGGCGGCCTCGACGGTGTCGAGCATCCGAACATCCTCGGGCATTGGGTCAATTGGGTGGCGCTCTACGCCGGCGATCGCCCACTGGGCCGTGCCGAGTTTGCGCCCGTGGTCTCGCAGCCGCGACCTACCTTCCATGTGATTCTGGAGGAGTCCGCGACTCTGCGTGTGGTGAGCTACTGCAACCTGCATGGATCGTGGCAATCCACTAAGCGCGTCAACGTGTAGCAGATTCCGCCAACGTAGCCCTGGGGATGGGTGTAGCAGAGGGAGGACGGTGCGAGTCGAGGACTGGCTTGGTCCGCGATGCCAGGCTATGCTTCCCTTGGGGTGGGGTGGAAAAGGAACGGGTGCGGCGACTGGCAACTGGTGGAAGTGAAGAGGGATGGCGAGACAGCTATCCTCTTTGGATGGGAGATCGGTAGAATGACTCAAGGAGGCAACATGAGCGGACAAGATCCCAAAGAAGTCATCGCGATGCTGAATGAGGACATCAAGGGTGAGCATGCGGCCATCGTTCAATACCTCCGTCATGCCTATGCCATGGGCGAGGGAGAGATGGCTTGCGAGGTCGAGGCCATGGCCAGGGACGAAATGCGCCACCTGGATTGGCTGGCGGAGACCGTGGCGGATCTGGGCGGCGAGCCCACTCTGGACCGAGGGGCGATGACCATAGGCGGCGAAAGCATTGCCGAGTGGATGCAGCGGGACGTGGCCCTGGAGCAGGACGCCATACAGATGTACGAGGAGCACATCAAGGGCATCGAGGATCCCAAGATCAAGAGACTCCTGCGCCGCATCGTCTCCGACGAGGAGTCACACCAGCACGACTTCGAGCACTTCGTGGACAAGTCGAAGAGGAAACCCGCGGAGCCTATCGCCCCCCTCAAAGCTGGAGACGGTAAGCCCACCAAGCTGGCGGACATGCTCAACTGGGGTGTTCGGCACGAGTATACGGTCATCTTGCAGTACCTGTATCACTCCTTCATGACACCCGATGAGGAGGTCGGTGAGCAATTGGAGGATCAAGCCATCAACGAGATGCAGCACCTGGGCTGGCTGGCTGAGGAGTTGACCGGCTCCGGCGGGGTGCCCGACATCGAGGAGACGGGAGTTGATCGCTCCAAGGACACGGCAGACATGCTCCGAGCCGACATTGCAGTGGAGCGGGAGGTGACCAAGGAGTACACGCGGCAGATCGACGTGGTGGACGATCCCGGAGTGAAGAGACTGATCACCCGCATCCGCGACAACGAGATCTACCACGACGAAGTGTTCAGCGACCTGCTGGACGAAGTCAGCGACTAGGGGACCACGATGCGTCTGAGAGTGCTTGGCATAGGGGGCAGTCCGCGCCGCCAAGGTAACACGGAACTACTTCTGGACCAGGTTCTTGGTGCCGCGGCCAGCAAGGGAGCCATCACGGAGAAGGTCATTCTCAGCCGGATGAAGGTGGGACCTTGCGATGCGTGCTACGGATGCTTGGAGACGGGAAGGTGCGTGTTGCAGGACGACTACCAGTTGCTCTACCCCAAGCTGATGAAGGCGGAGCGCATCGTGTTGGCGGCCCCTGTATGCTTCTTGGGGCTATCGGCGCAGGCCAAGGTCTTCATCGATCGCTGCCAGTGCTTCTGGGTGCGGAAGTACGTGATCCAGGACGCTTTGCCGCGGACCGACTCGGGTGTGAAGCGTCAGGGTTTCCTGATCTCCACAGCGGGTGGTGCAGAAACCAGTTTCCGGTGTGCCATCAGGACGACGAAGGCCTTTCTGGGCGTCCTCGACGCGGATTACGGGGGCGACTTGACGTTCCCGGGCGTGGACGAAAAGGGGGCGATCTTGAACCACCCCACCGCCCTGGAGGAGGCTGTGGCTTTGGGCAAGACCCTGGCAGTGTCCAGAGCGGACTGACCTCACCTGGCCCGACCGTCATCAGCGTGGCACGGACGAGGAGCAGGCAGCGCACGGCGCACGCGGTGGACAAAGAGATCGAGGAGCGATGAGCACCGGAGAGTCCGGCCTACTTTGGTGTGTGTCAGATAGGCGCAGGGCGAGGTGAGAGGATGTGGTTTCGCGGTTCAACTCGAGAGGAGAACGCGGACCAGGACCGCGTTCCGCCGGGCCAGCGTGTCACGGAGAAGTTCCCGGTCCTGCACTACGGCGGCATCCCCAGGTTCGACCGCCAGACGTGGGATCTGCGGGTCTTTGGCCTCGTTGAAGAGTCTCTGGCGCTGACCTACGATGAGTTCCTGGAGTTGCCCACAACACGGATGGTGGCCGATATCCACTGCGTCACCGGTTGGAGCAAGCTGGACACGGTGTGGAAAGGCGTGCTGTTCCGTGAGTTGTGGAGTAGGGTCGAGGGGAAACCGGAAGCCAGATTCGTGATGGTGCACTGCGAGCAGGGGTTCACCACCAACGTGCCCCTGGAAGTCCTTATGGACGACGACGTACTGCTGGCCTATCGATACGACGATGCGCCCCTCACCGCTGAGCACGGGTACCCTCTGAGGCTGGTGGTGCCCAAGCGATACTTCTGGAAGAGCGCCAAGTGGGTGCGAGGGCTGGAGTTAATGGCCGAGGACCGACTGGGCTTCTGGGAGGTGAGAGGCTACCATAACAATGCCGATCCATGGAAGGAGGAGCGGTACGCATAGTGGCGCTGGGCGGCAAGCGGTTGGGGACGAAGACGCGCGAGAACCTCTATGATGCCTTCGTGGGGGAGGCCAAGGCGCACATCAGGCTGCTGGCCTTTGCCAGGAAGGCTGAGGAGGAGGGATACGGTCAGATCGCCAAGCTCTTTCGGGCCGTCGCCGCGGCGGAGGAGGTGCACGCCGCGAATCATCTCAGAGCGGCGGGCGAGGCTATCCTGGGAAGCACTGAGGAGAATCTGGCCTTTTCCTTCGAGCGGGAGACTACGATCAACGAGGTAACCTACCCACAGTTGATCAGGGAGGCTGAGGAGGAGGGAGAGCAAGCAGCCGTGGTCTCTTTCAGCTACGCCAGGGACGTGGAGGAAGGGCACGCCAATCTCTACAAGAAGGCCATGGAGCATCTGCTTCAGGATGAGGACGGTGACTACTATGTGTGCGGCGTGTGTGGCTACACCTCGGACGGGGTCTTGCCCGATGAGTGTCCCGTGTGTGGGGCGAAGAGCGACGCTTTTACCAGGGTCGGCTAGCTGCGTAGCTGGCGGCCCTGGGACGTCGTCGTGAGAAAGATAGGCGAGGGATGAGCATGCCCAGCACGGAAATGACCTTCAAGATAGGGGGAGAGGCGGGACAGGGTGTCGAGTCCAGCGGGGCCGGGTTCGCCAAGTCCCTGGTGCGTGCGGGGTGGCACGTGTTCGGTATGCAGGACTACTACTCCCGCATCCGGGGAGGGCACAACTTCTATCAGATCGGCGTGAGTGACCGGCCCGTCTATTCCCACGTGGAGTCTGTGGATCTACTGCTGGCCCTCACCCAGGAGGCGGTTGACCGTCATTGTGGTGAGATCGTGGAAGGTGGAGGCGTCATCTGTGAAGAGTGTCTGGAAGTGGACTGTGCGAGCCTGGACCAGCGAGATGTGAGCTACTTCCCGGTGCCTTTGACCGACATCGCCCAGGAGCAGGGTGGCGCGGAGGTGATGCGCAACACCGCGGCCTTGGGTGCAGCGGCGGGGCTGGTGCGCTTCCCCTTCGAGGTCATGGCCAGCGTAATCGAGGACAACTTCGCCAAGAAGGGCGCCGAGGCCGTGCAGGTCAATCTCCGGGTGGCCGAGGCTGCGTATCGGTACGCTCAAGAGCAGTTCGCCGACAAGTTCGACTATCGCCTTGGCCGCGTGGAGGGTGCACCGCCCAGGATGATCATGGACGGCAACCAGGCCCTGTCGCTGGGGGCGCTCCTGGGTGGGTGCAAGTTTGTGGCCGGCTATCCCATGACCCCAGCCACCAGCATCCTCCAGTGGATGGCCACCCATGCCGAGCGGTACGGCGTGGTCGTCAAGCACACGGAGGACGAGATAGCGGCCGTAATGATGATCATCGGTGCCGCCCACATGGGAGTGCGGGCCATGGCACCAACCTCGGGCGGCGGTTTCTCGCTGATGAACGAGGGTTTGGGCCTTGCTGGTATCACTGAGACGCCCATCGTCATCGTCGAGGCACAGCGCCCTGGCCCGGCCACTGGCCTGGCCACGCGGACAGAACAGGCCGATTTGCTGTTCGTCCTACATGCGTCCCAGGGCGAGTTCCCTCGGATCGTCCTCTCACCGGGCACCATTGAGGAGTGTTTCGAGGCTGGCTGGCGGGCCTTCAACCTGGCAGAGAAATACCAGTGTCCGGTGATCGTGCTCAGCGACAACTTCCTGGCCAACTCGGTACGCAGCATCGAAATGGGCGCCCTGGACTTCGCAGGCGTGCAGATCGACCGTGGGCAACTGCTGACCAAGAAGGAGCTTGACGAGTTGGAAGGTGAGTACTTGCGTTACGCATACACGGAATCGGGTGTCTCGCCACGGGCGCTGCCCGGCCATCCGCGCGCTGTCTTCCAGGGCACTGGCAACGAGCACACTCCAGACGGACATCTGACCGAAGAGATCGAACCTCGGCGGCTTCAGGTGGAGAAGCGGCTCAAGAAGCTAGAAGCAGCGCACGAGGAGATAAGGGGCCCGGTTCTCTACGGGCCGAAAAAGGCCGAAGTGACGCTGGTCGGCTGGGGGTCCACCTATGGGCCGCTGCGAGAGGCGGTGGATGTGCTCAACGCGGAGGGCGCCAGCGCCAACATGCTCCATATCAGGGATGTGTGGCCCTTCCCGGCGAAGGCCCTGCGCGAGGCCCTGGACAAGGCACGGCGCAGGGTGATGGTGGAGGGGAACGCCACAGGGCAGATGGCTCATCTACTGGAAGCTCACACAGGGGTCAAGCTTGACCATCACGTCCGCAGGTACGATGGGCGTCCTCTCTCGCCTCAATACATCCTGGAACGACTGGAGGAGGTGCACCATGGTTGAGTTTCAGGACTACCAGAGTCCTGTG
>CAZOBP010000013.1:0-30548 GCA_964577995.1 uncultured Anaerolineales bacterium | reverse complement strand
CCATAATCCTTGAATTCGAAAGGTACGGTATACGCCATTTGGCACAATCTACTGATTAGGCGGATATCTTTCCGCCTAATCACCCCGTCCGGCACACCAGGCTGGCGTCTTCCGCCGCTTGCTACGTCATATGCAAGCTCACCTATTTTCCCCGACGAGCTTGCCAAAGGCAAACGCTTCTTGCCCACCGGTTCTTCGTCAAACCCCTCTTAGGCGAAGAAAAGGCCAGTGCGCTCACCTTTTCGCTCCCTCCAAGCGGCCTCACACTGGCTGTCTGACGAAGTTCATCTCAGTGAGCAAGAAAACGGCAGCCTCTGACCGCCCGCCTGGGTTGCGGCTAGATCAGCACCCGGGATGAGCATGTAAGAGGGGAGTATTCGGGCGACTGGTGGCGCTCGTCCAGTGTGGAGTGTGGGGCAGACTCCAAGTTCGCCCTGCGGCTGCGGGTGGCTCTGGCGCAAGCCGGCCGCGGGGAGGCGGTCAGGCTCCGTGAGGTCGTTCTACGCGGCTTCCACGCGCACCGCACAGACCTTAAACTCCGGGATCTTGGCCTGCGGGTCCACAGCGGCGATGGTCAACACGTTGGCCGCCGCCTCGGCGTAGTGGAAGGGCACGAAGACCAGGCCTTTGGGCACGCGGTCGGTGACCCAGGCCTTGGTCTGGATCTCGCCTCGGCGGCTGGCCAGCTTGACTTGGCCTCCGTCGGCCACGCTCAACTCAGCGGCGTCCTCCGGGCTCAACTCTACGTACCCCTCTGGGGACTCGGCCTCCAGCTTGGCTGACCGGCGGGTCATGGTGCCGGTGTGGAACTGGAAGATGTTGCGGCCGGTGGTCAGGATGAAAGGATACTCCTCGTCGGGGAGCTCCGCCGGATCCTGATACTCCACCACGTGCATCTTGCCCAGACCGCGAGAGAACTGACCCTTGTGCAGGTATGGCGTGCCGGGGTCGTCGGGCGTGCGACACGGCCACTGCAAGAATCCCAGTTCCTCCAGCCGCTGATTGCTCACCCCACCGTACAAGGGTGTGACGCTCGCTGCCTCGTCCAGGATCTGTCCCGGCGACTCGAAATCGAAGCCGGGGGCGCCAAGACGCTGAGCCAGCTCGCAGATGATCACCCAATCGGCCTTGGACTCGCCCAGGGGAGGTATCGCCTCTCGTATGAGCTGTACGCGCCGATCTGTCCCGGTGATGGTGCCATTCCTCTCGGCATAGGAGCAGCCGGGCAGGACCACGTGGGCCAGTTGCGCCGTCTCCGTCAGGAAGATGTCCTGTACCACGAGAAGATCCAGGGCCTTCAAGGCCTTGACGACGTGGTTGCTGTCGGGGTCGGAGAGGACGGGGTTCTCGCCCATGATGTACATGGCCTTCACGTCACCCTTCTCAGCGGCGTCCACCATCTCGGTGACCGTAAGGCCCACCTTGTCGGGCAGTCCTGTGACGCCCCAGGCCTCCTCGAACTTCTGCTTGAACTCGGGATTCGTCACCGCCTGATAGCCAGGATAGACGTTGACCAGCGCCCCCATGTCGCAGGCACCCTGGACGTTGTTCTGACCACGGAGCGGATTCACCCCAGTTCCCGGTCGCCCCAAGTTGCCCGTGATCATGGCCAGGTTGGCGCAAGCCTTGACGTGGTCCACACCGCTGGTATGCTGAGTGATGCCCATGGCGTAGACGATGGCCGCGCTCTCGGCCTTGCCGTACATCAGCGCGGCTTCCCTCAGCTTGTCCTGGGGAATGCCGCTGATGCGCTCCACCACGTCCGGCGTGTACCTGGCTACGGTCTCCTTGACTTCTTCGAACCCCTCGGTGCGGTTGGCGATGAACTCCTCGTCGGCCAGGCCCTCGTTGATGATGATGTTCATCACGCCGTTCAGCCAGGCCACGTCACTGCCCGGTCGCTGCCGCAGCCACAGATCGGCGTGAAGCACCATCTGGATGCGGCGCGGGTCCGCAACGATGAGCTTCGACCCTCGCTCTTCGCGCGCCCTCAAGAGGCGACTGCCGATGATGGGGTGTTGCTCCGTGGTGTTGGAGCCCACAACCAGGATACAGTCCGACTCCTCCAGATCGGGGACAGAGTTGGTCATCGCCCCACTGCCGAATGATGCGGCCAGACCGGCCACGGTGGAGGCGTGTCAAAGACGCGCGCAGTGGTCTACGTTGTTCGTGCCCAGGACAGCCCGTGTGAACTTCTGCAAGAGGTAGTTCTCTTCGTTGGTGCACTTGGCAGAGGATAGCACCGCTATGCTGTCGGGGCCGGGATCCTCTCGCAGTGCTGAGAACTTGTCGGCGATGAGGTCGTAGGCCTCTTCCCAGCTCGCCTCGCGGAAGTCACCGTTCTCCCTGATCAGGGGCTTGGTGAGCCGGTCGGGATGGTGGACGAACCCATGGGCATTCCAGCCTTTGATGCACAGAGACCCTTGGCTGACGGGATGTCCCTTGACCGGGAGTGTGCCCACCACCTTACCGTCCAGCACCTGCAAGTAGAGTGCACAACCTGTCCCGCAGTAGGGACAGGTTGTCATCACATTCCTGTACTCCATGCTAGCTTTCCACCTCCATGGTCAAGACCAGAGGTGGTCGATCTTCTAGATCAACCCCTGGCTCGTAGCCGAACAAGTCCTTGACCTCCTCACGGATGACCGCGTAGAGGGTCGTCAAGGGGATGTTTGCCGGGCAGGCTAGCTCGCACTCTCGACAGCCAACGCACTTGCCTGCGGTGTGCATGGCCCTGATCAGATGAAAGGTGGGGTACGCCGGCGGCACCTCCCCCTTGTCCACCCACAGACCCTCCTCCAGGGTGCACTCCGGGCAGAAGCACTGGGGACAGGCGTTGCGACAGCCGTAGCATTTGATGCACCTGTCGAACTGCTTGCGCCAGAACTCCAGGCGCTCCGCTACGTCCTTCTGGCGTAGCCCCTCTGCGAGCCGATCAGCGACGGGCTCGGTGCGCTCCCCCACGTGGCTGTCGACCAAGACGCTGGGGTAGGGCTTGGCGCAGCGGCACTCCTCCGCTTCCTCCGCCGTGCAGGCGAGGCCGATGATGGTCACGTTGTCCAGGTTGACCTGGTTGCGCTTGGCCAATTCTATCAGGCCTCGCTCCTCGCAGCCCCGGCAGACGATGGCCAGTTGCGCCTCCGGATGGGCGGTCTGGATCAGATGCAGTGTGCCCGGTAGGGGATACTTGGGCGAGACAGCCAGCTCGTCCAGTTCCTCGCGGTCCTTGAAGAGGTGGGGGGCCACGTGTGCCGAAACGTTCCTGAGGGCCACAACCCCGTCCACCTTGTCCAGGACTTCCTCGATCGCGCTCCTGAGAGGTTCCAGTCTGTTCATGCCAACACCTGCTTCATCGGGGGCAGTTGCCGAATCGTCTCCGTGAACTCATCGACCACCTGGGCGAATCTCTCACCCTCCGACGCCGATACCCACTCCAATCTGAGCCGCTCTGGCTCGATGCCGGCATACTCCAGGACACGCTCCAGTATCGCCACTCGTTTGGCGGTGCGGTGATTGCCGTTGATGAAGTGACAATCCCCATAGTGACAGCCCAGGACCAGCACTCCATCCGCGCCCTCACGCAACGTGCGCAAGATCAACTCCGCCGACACGCGCCCGGAGCACAGCACCCGTATGATGTTCACGTTGGGCGAGTACTTGATCCGCGAAATGCCTGCCAGATCGGCACCAGGATAGCTGCAATATGTACAAGCGTAGGCTACGATCCTCGGTTCGGGCATCAAGCTACCTCCAACGTGCGGAGAGCACCCTGCATCTCTGCCAACAACTGCTCATCAGTGAAGTGCAGTACTGTGATAGCCTTGGAGCGGCAGTGGCCGACGCAGACGCCGCAGCCCTTGCACGCTGTTTCGTCCACTTCCACGTGTCCGTCAACCAGCTTCAGGGCGCTGTACGGACAGGCGACCACGCACTCCCCGCATCCTGAACAGAGCCTGACGTTCACCTGTGCGATGGATGGTTCCAGAGTGACGCGGCCCTTGTCCATCATGACCATGGCCGCCGCCGCCGCTGCGCCCGCTTGAGCTACCGTGTCGGGGATGTCCTTCGGTGCCTGGCAGGCCCCTGCGATGAACACGCCGTTGGATGCGGTCTCCACCGGTCCGAGCTTCGGATGTCTCTCCAGGAAGAAGCCGTCTGCGCTGCGGCTGAGTCCAAAGGTACGAGCTACATCCTCGGCGTCACGCCGTGGTTCCAGTCCTGCGCTCAGGATCACCATGTCCACCGGGACCTCCACCAGCCGGCCGAGGTTGGCGTCCTCCGCCTTGACCACGAGCTTGCCATTGCGAGGAAGCACCTCTGCCGGGCGCCCCCGGATGAACGTGACGCCTTCCTCCTGCAAACGCTCGTAGAACTCCTCGTATCCTTTTCCACCAGTGCGCATGTCGATGTAGAACTCGTAGACCTCTGCATCTGTGGCATCCTTGACCAGGTGTGCCAGCTTGAGGGAGTACATGCAGCAGATGCGCGAGCAGTACCTGTTGTAGTTCTTGTCGCGGCTGCCCACACAGTGCACGATGGCCATGCTCTCAGGCTCCCGACCCTCCTTGGTCACGATCCTGCCGCGGGTTGGCCCACTGGCGTCCACCAGCCTCTCCAGTTGCAGGCTGCTCAGGACATTGTCGTACGTGCCATATCCGTACTCAGAGACGCGGGAACAGTCGAACAGATCGAACCCGGTGGTCACGATGATCGTGCCCACTTCCAGTTCGACAAGCTGGTCTTCCTGCTCGAAGTCGATGGCTCCCCGGGGGCAGAGCTTGGCGCAAACGCCACACTTGCCGTTTTGGAAGTATCGGCAGTTGTCCCTATCGATCACCGGGACTCGGGGAATAGCCTGAGCAAAGGGTATGTAGATGGCCGTCCTTGTCCCCAGACCGCCGTCGAACTCGCTGGGGATCTTCTTGGCCGGGCACTTCTCCTGGCACAGGCCGCAGCCCGTGCACAGGTCCGCGTCTACGTAGCGGGCCTTCTTGCGGACCCTGACCTTGAAGTTGCCGACGTACCCGGCAACCTCTTCCACCTGGCTGTAGCTGAGAATCTCGATGTTTTCATGCTGTCCCACGGACACCATCTTCGGTGTGAGTATTCAAGCAGAACAGTCCAGGGTTGGGAACGTCTTGTAGAGCTGCGCCATGTAGCCGCCGATGCTGGGCTCTTTCTCCACCAGGTAGACCTTCTTGCCCGAGTCGGCGATGCGCTGCGCGGCCTCGATGCCGGCGATGCCACCGCCCACGATGAGAGCGGCCGGCAGGACGGGCACTTCCTTGACCTGTAGCGATTCGTGGTGTGCCACGCGGAGCACCGCCGCCGCCACTGCGTGCTTGGCTCTCGCTGTGGCCTCCTTCGGGTCCTCAGTGACCCACGAAACCTGCTCCCGGATGTTCGCCATCTGGAAGTGGAAGGGGTTCATCCCCGCCTGCGCACAGGCCCGGCGGAAGGTGAGCTCGTGCATCAGAGGCGAACAGGAGGCCACCACTACTCTGTTTAGTCCCAGTTCCTCTATCCTCTGCTTGACCAGGTCCTGACCAGGGTCAGAGCACATGTACTGGTAGGTCTCAGCGTTCACCACTCCGGGGAGCCCGGCCGCGTATTGTGCTACGGCTTCGACATCAACCTTGGCCGCGATGTTGGTCCCGCAGTGGCAGACGAAGACCCCTATCCTTCTCGGTCTATCACCCATGCGTCGTATCTCCAGTTCACTGACTCTCCGCGTTGCGCATGGACTCCAGCACGAGTTCGCTGATGTCCATGGCCCTCATGCGTATCTTCGCCTGGCGTGCGCCGGTAAGCAGTGTTCGCTTGCACTGCTGGCAAGCGGAGATCACCGCCTGGGCCCCTGTCTCCTGAGCTTGCTGCATACGCAGCACCCCGACTTCTCCCGTCACCTGCCTGTCCGAGATCTCGACGTCTCCCCCTCCGCCGCAGCACATGGCGTTCTCCCCGTGGGCCGCCATCTCCCGGAACTCAAGGCCCGGAATGCTGTTCAGGAGGTCGCGTGGGGCGTCGAAGATCCCGCTCTTGCGACCGAGGTCGCACGGGTCGTGGTAGGTGACGATCCTCTCCACTTCTCCAAGTTCGATCCGGCCCTGGTCCAGCAATTGTTTCAGATACTCCACGGCGTGCAGTATCTCCAACTGGGCCGGCAACTCCACAAACTCAGGGTAGATGTGGGTCCAGGCGTAGTAGCAGGACGGGCAGGTTGTCACCAGCTTGGTCGAACCCAGCTCCTTGACTCGCTCCAAGTTGTGTTGGGCTAGCTCGGCTACCAGGTCCTTCATCCCAGCGCCGTACAGAGGGTAGCCGCAGCACCATTCCTGTCCTCCCATGGTGGTGAAACTGACGCCGGCCCGTTCGAAGATCTGCACCATGGACTGGGGTATGCTGTAGGCCTGAGGGTAGAATGCGGAAACGCACCCCACGAAGTAGAGCACCTCCGCCCCTTTCTTGGCCTCGATACCCTCTGGCTTGCTCTCCAGGTTCTCAGCCCAGATCAGGCGGCTCTCGTTGTCGTCCCCTGAGATGTTGTGGTTGGTGGTCACCGTCTCGCGCAGGACTCCGATGCCCTCTGGCACTTTGAGTGCCTCTCTGACGGCATACTCCTTCAGCATGAGCATGGTCTGGGTGAGGTCGATGCCGCGCGGGCAGCGTACCGTGCAGGCCTTGCAGGTGGTACAGAGCCAGAAGGTGCGGCTATTGACCACCTCATCTTTGAGGCCCAACTGGATCAGCTTCCAGAGTTGCCTGGGAGTGTGGTCCATGGCGTAGGCGGTGGGACAGGAGGCCGAACAGGTGCCGCACTGAATGCAGGTGCGGAGCACGCTGAGGTCGGGCGTGACCTCCTCGCCGAAGTTGACATCTCTCTCCACGGTGGCCAGATCCAAGACGTCCTTCGCCATCTACACCTACCCCCTTAATATCTCTCGTATGGGCGGCAACTGTCTGACCGTCTCCGTGAACTCGTCGACGACCTGGGCGAATCGCTCACCCTCCGATGCCGATACCCACTCCAGTCGCAGCCGCTCCGGCTCGATGCCGGTGTACTCGAGAATTCGCTTCAGGACGGCCACACGCTTGGCGGCACGGTGGTTGCCGCTGATGAAGTGGCAGTCCCCGTAGTGGCAGCCCAGCACCAGCACACCATCCGCCCCCTCACGGAAGGTGCGCAGGATCAACTCCGCCGATACGCGCCCGGAGCACAAGACCCGTATGATGTTCACGTTGGGCGAATACTTGATCCGCGAAATGCCTGCCAGATCGGCGCCCGGATAGCTGCAATAGGTACACGCGTAAGCTACGATCTTGGGCTCGTAGGTCAAGCTACCTCCAGTACACGCAGAGCTCCCCGCATCTCTGCCACCAGTTCATCATCGGTAAAGTGTGAAAGCGTGATGGCCTTGGACAAGCAGTGGCCGACGCAGGTCCCACAGCCCTTGCACGCCGTCTCCTCTATCTGTGCATGGCCATCGACCAGTTCTATGGCGTTGTACGGACAGGCCAGGACACACTCGCCACAACCAGAGCACCTGTCCACGTCAACGATGGCCACGTACGGCTGTAGGGTGACTTTGCCTCTGTCCAACATGGCTAGAGCCGCCACCGCCGCCGCTCCCGCCTGGGCCACGGTATCCGGTATGTCCTTGGGCCCCTGGCAGGCTCCGGCGATGAAGATCCCGTCAGAGGCGGTCTCCACTGGGGCCAGCTTCAGGTGCTTCTCCAGGAAGAAACCGTCTGCGCTGCGGCTGAGTCCGAAAGTGCGGGCCACCTCCACGGCGTCACGCCGTGGTTCCAGGCCCGTGCTCAGGATGACCATGTCCACCGGGATGCGGCGCAGCTCGCCCAGCAAGGTGTCTTCGCACTTGACGATCAGCTTGCCCTCTTCCCGAGGATTTTCGGCCACATCGGTGACCTCCGCGCCCTTGCCGCGGATGAAGATCACCCCTTCCTTCAGCACCCGGTTGTAGAACTCCTCATACCCTTTGCCGAAAGTCCGCATGTCGATGTATAGCTCGTAGACCTCGGCATTGAGGGAGTCCTTCACCAGGTGGGCGAACTTCAGCGACCACATGCAGCAAACCCGGGAGCAGTAGACGTTGTACCTCTTGTCCCGGCTCCCAACACAATGCAGGATAGCCACGCTCTCCGGCTTCCGCCCGTCCTTGAGGAGCACCTTACCGCCGGTGGGCCCGCTGGAGCAGATCGTCCGCTCAAACTCCAGGCTGGTCACGACGTTGTCCAGCCTCTCATATCCGTACTCCGGTGCTCGAGTGGGATCGAAGAGGTCGAACCCCGTGGTCACGATCACCGTTCCCACATCAAGCTCTACGATCTGGTCCTCCTGTTCGTAGTCGATGGCCCCCGTTGGGCACAGCTTCTGACACACGCCGCATTTGCCCTTCTGGAAGTGCAGGCAGTGTTCCGTATCTATGACGGGAATCCTGGGCACTGCCTGCGCGAACGGGATGTAGATGGCCTTACGCGTGCCGATTCCCGCATCGAACTCGCTCAGGATATTCTTCGTTGGGCACTTCTCCTGGCACAGGCCGCAGCCGGTGCACAGGTCCTCGTTCACATACCGCGCTTTCTTGCGGATCTTGACTTTGAAGCTCCCTACGTAGCCGGAGACTTCCTCGACCTCGCTGTAGCTCAGGATCTCTATGTTCTCGTGCTGTCCCACGGACACCATCTTCGGTGTCAGGATTCAAGCCGCACAGTCCAAAGTGGGGAAGGTCTTGTGAAGTTGAGCCATGTAGCCACCGATGCTGGGCTCCCTCTCCACCAGGTAGACCTTCTTCCCCGCAGCGGCGATGCGCAGCGCGGCTTCGATGCCGGCGATGCCCGCACCGACCACCAGGGCGGCAGGCTCGACGGGGACTTCTTTCACCTCTAGGGGCTCGTGGCAGGCCGCCCTGTACACGGCCGCGGTCACCGCCCTCTTGGCCCTCGCCGTGGCCTCCTCGGGGTCCTCGGTCACCCAGGAAACCTGCTCGCGGATATTGGCCATCTGGAAGAAGAAGGGGTTCAGACCCGCCCCCTCACAGGCCCGCCGGAAGGTGGGTTCGTGCATCAGCGGCGAGCAGGAAGCAACCACCACCCGATTCAAACCTTGCTCCTTGATGTCCTGCTGGATCAGTTCCTGGCCTGGATCTGAGCACATGTACTCGTAGTTGCGTGCCAATACCACGCCCGGCAATCCAGCGGCGTACTCGGTGACCGCCTCCACGTCGACTTTGTCCGCTATGTTGGTCCCACAATGACAGATGTAAACCCCAATCTTGTCCACCTAGTTACCTCCCTATGTTCTCCACACCAGGTCCCTTCTCTGGACCTTCACGTCATGAAGGGAGCAAGAAGCGCCTTGGCCGATATTAACTCCTCACCCAGACCGAGGTCCTTCTTGCTTAGTCCCATGCTGACACCCAGCAACTGGGAGAAGAAGAGCACCGGGAGCGAGAAATCGGTCCCAAAACGCGAATTCACCTGGCCCTGGTAGGCCTCCACGTTGAGATGGCAGAGCGGACAGGCCGTCGCCAGACAAGTAGCTCCTCTCCGCACCGCCTCAGCCAGGAGGGTATGGACCAGTTTCAAGGCTACGTCTTGCTTGTCGCCCATCATCAGCACGCCGCCACAGCAGGCCGCCTTGAGTGGGTAGTCCACGACGTCGGCGCCGATCCATGTTAGAAGATCGTCCAGCGCTGTGGGAAACTCCATGTCGTCGATACCGCTGGGACGGCTGAAGGCACAGCCGATGTATCCCGCCACCTTCAAGCCCTCTAGGGGATGCGTGACCTTCTGCTCGATAGCTTCTCGTCCAACGTCCTTCACCAGTATATCGAGAAGATGACGCACAGTGAGCGTGCCTCGATACTCGAGGTCAGCGACGGCCAGGGCCTCGTCGATCTCCCGTCTCAGATCAGCGTCCTCGGCGAGGCGACGGTTGGTCTTGTCCATCATGCCAAAGCAGCCGTTGCAGATGGTCACCACATCGCCACCCGGCGCGCCTCTCTCGGCCAGGGCCAGGTTGCGGGCATTCAATGCATAGGTCTCCACGTGTCGCAGCGAGTACGAGGGGCTCGATCCACAGCAGTTCCAGTCGTCGATCTCTATCAGGTCCAGCCCCAGAGCCTTGGCCACGGCCCGGGAAGAGCGATCGTAGGCTTTGGTGCTCACCTCTTGGGTGCAGCCGGGATAGTAGCTGTAGGCCATCACGCTTCCCCCTTCTGGGCGACATGATCGAGCATCTTGGCCAGATCGGCCCGCCCCTTGATCCTGTGGGGCAGAAGCGGGAGCCTGCCTCGCACCAACATCTTGAGCCCGAATGGCAGCAGCTTGAGCAGCCCGAGTGGATTGAGCCTGCTCACGTAGTAGCGAATCATGAGTTCCATCTCGGCGCTCCGACCATGGCGGTCCACCGTGCTCACGGTGGCTTTGTAGAACTCCGCGCTGCCCCGAGGATTCAGGTTGCGCTTGACGGCCATCCGCTTGAGGTCATACATGAAGTCCGTGAACTGGATTCCAGCTGGGCATCGCACCGTGCAGTAATTGCACGAGGTGCATAGCCAGGGTGTGTTGCTGCGCAGCACTTTCTCCAGCTCGCCAGCTCGCAGGGCGGCGATGATTTGGCGCGGTGTGTAGTCCATAGCGTAGGCAGTAGGACATGAAGCCGAACAGGTCCCACATTGGATGCACTCCAGCACCTCTTTGCTGTGCAGGATGGCCTCTTCCTCGGGCGACAACCGCGCGTTCCGTACTGTCGCCTCCATGGTATCGGCGGACATGACTATCTATCCTCCTGTTTCTCCACCATGTCGCCTTGCAGTAGGATCTCTACCCGCTCGGCTGGCATGAACTGCACCGCATCCAGCCCGTGGACACGCCGCAACTCATTCACACCGTCATCCATCGGGAGAGCATATCCGAAGCTCATGACATTGACAAGATTGGCCTCGTACCCCGGGGGCGGCTCCTGCTCACGCCGCTTCAACATCATGATCGTATGGATGTCCACTCCTTGTGGGCAGACCTCCTGACAGCGCCAGCAGGAGGAACATAGCCAACTGGAGTAATTCTCGTCTCCACAAAGGAAGGAGGTGATGGAATGGCCGCCCAGCCTCTCCACGATGCACACCTCGCGGCACCGCCCGCAGCGCGTGCAGTCCTCGAGGAGCTCGTCCAGGGTCCTCTCTTTCACGCCACCGCCTCCGCTATCGCGCGGCCCGACGCGGCTGAGATACCCAGGTCGGCGGCATCGATATCCATGGCCAGACCGAGCAACTGGGGCAGGGTCAAGACCACCAGCTTGGAGCCCCTTTCAGAGTTGCCGAGAAAGCCTCGAAACCTCTCCAGAAGCAAGTGGCAGTTGCCACAGGCATCCACCAGCACGTCTGCGCCGGCCACCGAGGCCAGCTTGCGACGCCCGGCCTCCAAACCGAGTTCCTTGTCCACCAGGTACAGGGTGGACCCGCAGCAGTCGTGCTCTGCGACGTAGTCCACGACCTCCGCGCCCGTCAAGGCGACGATCTGTCGCATGGCCTGTGGCTCCAGAGGATCGTCGAAGCAGGTGACCTCGTGGGGTCGAAAGGCCTGGCACGGGTGGGTCACCGCCACTCTGAGAGACAGTTGCCGCGTCATTCGCGCCCTGAGCTCGTCCAGGCGTTCAGTCAGCAATTGCACGAGGTGCTGGACGGTCGTCTTCCCGTCGTATCGCAGCCCCATCTTGCTCAGTACTTCGTTCACCTCCCGTCGAAGGGAGGGATCCTCCAAAGCCACGTTCGCGCGCAGCAGGGTGTTGGTGCAGTTGCCGCACAGCGTCACCACGTCCAGCCCCATCCTCTCCGCAAGACTGAGGTTGTAGGCCGCAAAACGAAGCCACCTGTCGGTGAAGGACTCCAGCGGGGCACCGCAGCAGGCGGCTCGCGGGATGCTCTCCGACTGGATGCCGATAGCGTTGAGCACCTCCTTCGTTGCCTTCTCGTACTGAGGCATACGCTGGAGAACCAGACAGCCAGGGAACAGAGCTATTCTCTCCAAGGGTCAACCCACCACGACCTTGGCGAAATCGGCCGGCTCAACACCTGGCGATTCTATGTCGTGTTCTTCATAGAAGTGTGTGATCGTTTCCTCTACCTCGGCGGGTTCCTTGCTCACCAGCGCTTGGCAGAGCTCAGTCAGTTTGTCGGCTGGATAGAAGAAGAAGTCCCCGGACAGTACGACAGATGAGATGACGCCGTCGGTCACCTCCACGTCGCCTCGGATCAGGCCTCCCGGAGCTTTGTGCAGGAGGTGCTTCACCTCCACGCCGGCCGAGATCTTCACCGTGCGCCCTTCCATACGCCTGCCTATCTTGTGCAGCCACTCGTCCTTGAGGAAGCTGGAAGCAAGCCTGGCTACCTCCTCCCGCAGTTCGTCGTCCATCTCTGCGCTGGGCAGCGGTCCCAGCACCTTCTGGAAATTGCGCGCCAAGCTCGCGATGAGCGACTCTCTGGACGGCACCTCTCCCAACTCCCGCTTGATGGTGCTCAGGTTCTCCTGCAAGCTCTTGTAGACCTTGTCTCGGAACTTCTCGTCGGGGACCCTGAGCACTCGGCTCATCATCTCGTAGTTGAAGTCGAGAATGAGATTGCCCACCAGCACCAGGTAGTCCCCGATCTCGCCAGCACCGTTGCCGGAGATCTTGCGCTTGTGGGCCACGATGTCGTTAACGGGCTTGTACTCCGCTGGAATACCTAGCTCGCGATAGGTATCGATGGGGGGCTGAAGGAACTTGCGGTAGAACGAGGACTTGTCACGCGGGGCCAGGGGGTTGTCCTTGTGCAAGATCAACTGGTAGAAGAGTTGATCGTGGTCCAGGTATGTGCCTCCACCCCCAACCTCCCTGCGGAAGATGGGAAGGCCATTGGCCCGGCAGAAGTCAACGTCGACCTCCTTGTCTAGATCTTGGTGATAGCCGATGCACACGTACGGATCGGCCGGGGAAACCAGCACCAACGCCTCGCGGCCCAGGCGGGGAAGAGCGTGATATACGAGCTGTGACTCAGCCCAGGGAACGCTCTCCAGGGCGTAGAGCTGCATCCATACCTCCCGTGAATATGACTAACACCATCTAATTATACCACAATTGGCGGCCCCCATCAATAGCAGGACTCACGCCAGTAGTACGTCCAGGGCCATGGCCAGAAAGAGCACGAACAGATAGGGGCTCGAGACCTTGAACATCAGCCAGGACTTCTCCCGCGATGGGCGCAACGCAAGGACGAAGTTGCTCACCGTTACGAAGAGTCCGAAGACCAGGGCCGGCACCAGATAGATCGGTCCGAAACCGCCCACGAAGTAGAGGCCCGCTGACAACAGGTACATCAGCACAACGGTAGCCATGGTGCAGCGCGTGGTCCGCTCCAGGGAGACAACGGCGGGCAGCATGGGTACCCGAACCTTCTTGTAGTCGTCGGCGTGGTAAATGGCCAGGTTCCAGATATGGTTGGGTATCCATAACACGACCACCGCGGCCATCAACAAGGCGGTGAGATCGACGTTGCCTCTGACCGCCGCCCATCCGGAGAGGACAGGGATCCCACCACTGAAGCCACCGAGGATGATGTTCCAGGCGCTCCTGCGCTTCAGCAGCACGCTATAGACCAGAACGTTGTCGGCAAAACCCAAAACGCCTAGGGCAAAGACCAGAGGATTGATGGCCCAGGCGAGAGCCAGAGAGACCACGGTGAGGGCCAGACCCCAGCATAGCGCGCTCTGCGGTGGATCGATCCTCCCCGAGGGTATGGGGCGCCGCTTGGTCCTGTCCATGACGCGGTCGATGTCCCGGTCTATATAGCAGGTCAAGGTATTGGCGCCCGCGCAACCCAAGGTGAGGGCGAGGATGGTCTTGAGGAATAGGCCCGGCGGAAAGGTCCATCCTCCGGCAGCGACGATCATCGTGGCCAGACCAGTGAAGATCAGCAGCAGGACGGAAGCGGGCTTGGTGACTTCCACGTATGCCCACAGGCCCTGGTACAATGAAGGAGATGTCCTGTCGCCTGCGTGGCGGGTCTGGCCATCTCCTTCGTGGTCGGAACCGTATGGCCGTTTCTTGTCAACCACGGTCTGGGATCACTCCTCCATCACCCTAGCCACCAGCTCCACGATGTCCAACACCTGCATTCGTACTTTCTCCTGACGCGCTGCGGTCATCAGCGTGCGCTTGCATTGCTGGCAGGCCGAGACCAGGACCTGGGCTTCCGTGTCCAATGCTTGCAGGAGGCGTCGCCTGGCCACCGCCTCCACCACTTCCCGGTTCCACATGGCCACGTCGCCGCCGCCACCGCAGCACAGTGCGTATTGCCTGTTCTCTTCCATCTCCACCAGGGAGACCCCAGGTATGCTGCGTATGACGTTCCTTGGAGCATCATATATGCCGCTATTCCTGCCCAGGTCGCACGGATCGTGGTACGTGATCGATCGCGGGAACTCACCCAGTTTGATGCGGCCCTGAACGAGGAGCTCCTCGAGCAGTTCAGTCATGTGCCGCACTTCGAAGCCAAGAGGTTCGCCAATGATCCTGGGATACTCGTGCAGCCAGGTATGGTAACAGGAGGGGCACCCCGCGACGAGCGTGCGCGCGCCCTTGGCTCTCACTGCTTCCACGTTGTGCTCCACCAACTCCTTCACCGCGTCCGCCATGCCTGCGATGATCAAGGGGTAGCCACAACAGTGTTCCTCTTTTCCGAGCACCGTGTAATCAAGGCCAGCCTTCTCCATCACCGCTACGGTAGCCTGAGGAATCCCATAGGCCTGGGGGTAGAAGGACGGGGTGCAACCCACGAAGTAGACGAACTCGGCCGTATCTTTCCCCTTGACGCCCTGGGGGACCTTTTCGAGGTTTTCGCTCCAAATCAGTCGTTCTTCAGGGTCATCACCGGAGATGTTGTACTTCGTGGTCACCGTTTCGAGCAGGTTGTTGAAGGGCTCGGGGTAGTAGCCTCTGCGAACCATCTCCTCACGTGTCACCAGCCAGAGCGAGCGCATGTCTATGCCTACGGGACAGACCTCGGCGCACCGAGCGCACAGCGTGCAATCGTACACGGCTCTCGACAGGCGGTCCAGGGCTTCTTCGCTGGGGGCGCTGGGGCCACGCAGGCGGGCACGAAGTCCGAACTGCTTTCTCACCAGCGACTTGAGACCTTGTATCTTCTCTCTGGGCCAGGCGATCGGGTCGTCGATCTCTGGGCAGTTGGAGCACCACTCTATGCAAAGACCGCAACGCGTGCAGGCGTCCAGTTCGATCAACTGTCTGACTGTGAGCTGCTCCAGACCCATGAACGGCTATTCCTTCTCCCTCAGCAGGCCGCCGATGGTGACCAGCATGGGGCCTACGAGGATGTGGAAGAACTTGCTGAAGGGCAGGTAGGCGATGAAGGCGGCCACCAGCGCAGCGTGTACCCACCATAGATACGCGTAGATGCTCGCCCAGGTGACAGGCAGTAGCCGAAGAAGCAGGGACACAGCGTAGCCGCCGAAGGAGTAGATGGCTTGATCGGGCGGAACCGCCGTCACGATCAAACGGGCGCCCTCCACCACGAAGCCGAAGACGAAGATCCCGCCCAGCAGAGCGGTGATGGCTACGTCCCCAGCGGTGCTTATCTCCCTCATCTGGCTGTCGAAAGCCCGACGCGCCAGAGCAAGGATAGCGCCCACGACGACCAGCAGGGCCAGAAAGTCATACAGGAAGGCCACCGGAGCGGCGTTCTTGTCCACCAGTGTCTGCGTCAACGGCGCGGTGGGGCAGAACTGGGCCATGCACCAGGTGAACACCCCCAGGAAGCAGCGTCCCAGGAAGGGCCAGAGGATCAGACTGTGCATGAACCAGCGGCTCACGCTCTCTCTCAGAGTGCGACGCAGAAGGATACCATCCAGGACGAGGTACTTGAGGAGAGTGAAGATCTTCCGCGAGAAGATGACACCGCAGGCATCAGCCGCGATGTAGGACAGCTTCTCCCCTGTTGAGAGATCAGTCCTGCCGTGTAGGGTGCCCCCCAGCCAGACGGAGGACGCGAGGACCAGTCCCAGACAGAAGACGAGCAGCGCGGGGCCTGACACCCAGTCGGTGCGCACCCCTGAGCCTCCGCTCCCGATGTGCCCGGCGTACAGCACGGAAGATGCGTCGTGGCAGGCGAAGCAGAGCAGGCCCCTTGGCGGTAGAGCAACATCGGCGGCCCCCACTTGGTTGCCCTCGTAGTGGCAGCGCCCACACTCCACAGGGTCAGTCATCTGGTGCGAGGTCCTGTCCACCACGCTTCCTTGCTCGTCAAGAGTGCTCATCTGCACAACGCCGCTCTCGAGGTCGCGGACCACTGTCTCGCTCTCGAAGTGGCAGGCGCTGCACTCCACGGTCAGGTGAGCATCTCCGTTGGCGATGTGTTGGGATAGATTGTTGTGGCACTCCTCGCAGTCCAGCGCTGCCTCCTCCTCGTGGGGAGAATGGCCAACCGTGTCGTGACACTGCACGCAGGCCACGTGACCATGTCGGGTAGCGGCGTATGCTTCTTCCTCCATCTGCAACCGAACTACCTGACCTTCGAGATCCTTGAAGGCGTCCGGATCTTCGTGGCAGTCGAGACAGAGGGCATTCGCTGCCTGAACCCCCGCCACCGTGTCCAGATTGGGCTGTCGGTGGCAAGCCCAGCATTGCTGTTCTTCTGGCTCCTGAGCGAAAGATGGCACCGCTGGAAGGAGCAACAGTACAGCGAGGGCCACGATGCAGGAAGAGACCAAGCGCATCCTCACTTCACCCTCGCCTCCTCCATCAGGTCTGGATCCTCTTGTTTCCGCTCCCACTCCAGCGCGTGCTCCTGCTTCAGTTCCTCCTCGCTGACCTTGCCGGTGAAGATGGACGTGTCCACGGGGAACTTCTCTGCCCTCAAGTGGGTGTTGAACATGTGCACCACGAAGATGAAGCCGACGGCCAGAACCGCCTCGTCACTGTGCATAATCTGGGCGATGTTGATGACTATGCCCGGCAAGAAGCGGGTGGCTAGCTCTGGGAACCAGAGCACCAGCCCCGAAAGCCCGATGATCAGGACCCCCCAGAAGACAGCCCAGTAGTCGAACTTCTCCCAGTAGGTGAAGCGGTCGAACTTCGGTCGCGGCCGTCGCCCGAAAAAGTAGAGGAAGTTGGACCACAAATCGACGATATCCTGGCGACGTGGAATCAAGGAGGAGCCGCCGAAAATGGGACCTCTTCTCCGGACCACATAGTAGACAATGAACGAGAAATGGAGAAGGCAGTAGAAGGCGATGACTATCGCGCACACCCGGTGCAGCCAGGCCGAACCAGGCACGCCGCCCAAGAACTGCATGGCTATCCTGGCCCAGGCAGCGGTTCTGAACTTCAGGGCCATGCCAGAGATGGCTGAACCAGCGAAGCTGGTCATGACCAGCACGTGGATGAAGCGGTGGAAGAGGTTGAATCGCCAGTACTGCGTCGTTCTCTCCGACATCTTCATCATCGCCTCCGCAGCTTCTCGTGTAGCCCACGCAGAAGCCAGAGGAAGGTATGACCATAGAAGAAGGCCAGCACACTCACCGTCAGGACCAAAAAGAAGGTCTGGACGAGGAACAGCAGCACAGACTCGCGTGCGTGGGGGGCGTCAGCCTCTGGAGAAAGGGTCTCCTCTGCGTGGATGAGGAAACCGGCCATGTTCTCGGTGGCATCGGGGTGGCATTTCTGGCAAGCCTGGACCGCCTCCTGTGGCTGGTCCAGGGCCAGCACCTGGTGAGACCCGTGGCAATCTGCACAAGACGCAGAATCCTCGAAGTCCAGGTCTACCGCCGTCTTGCCGTGGTAGTTCTCCAGATAAGTCTCCAACTCCGAAGGGTGACACTGCCCACAGATGTTGACCTGTGCATCGATGACCTCTAGGCGTGACAACACCTGACGGTAGTGAGGATCGTGGCAGTGGCCGCAAGTGGGGGCGGGATACTCGCTTTCCCTCTGTGTGGCTTCACTCAGGGCCTCGGCGTGGACTCCAAGCTGGTAGTACTCGTACTCCTGTGGGTGGCAGTTGGCGCAGGCCTCGTAGTTGAAGAGGTCTGTGGCGCTCTCGCCGAGATTCTCGGTGTTCGGGTGCTCGTCGAGGTCGATCTCCCCGTGACATAGGGAGCAGTCCATGCCTCCGTGGACACCCTGGTTGTAGCGCTCGACGTCGATGTACCAGGAAGCGGGCTCCGGCTCGCTCGACGGTCGCCCTGTGATGCGGTAACCGTAGCGCGTGACCAGCGCCACGAGGATCACTGCCACCGTTGCCAGGGACAACACCAACACCGGCCTCTTCAACGATGTCACCCCACTTGCCCTAGCGTACACACTAGACTACCCTGAGGCGTCCTCGCCTCAAGGTAGAACCATGAGCACTCGAACCGGCCTGAGCTATGGCTGCGTACTACGCCTACCCGAGGATGTCTTTGTACTTCTCGATCTCTGACTCCATGAAAGACTTGAATTCTGCGTCCGAGGCCTTGGCGAGGTTGTCGAGCTCACCGACGTCCGAGGCCTCGATCCTCGCCAGCCAGCCTTCCCCGAAGGGATCATCGTTGATGGGTGCCACGTCCCATTCTAGTTCCTCATTGGCCTCGGAAATGGTACCGCCGACCATGGCCGCGATGCGGCCCACCCACTTGCCTGACTCCATGGACATGAACGTCTTGCCCTGTTCGACCGTGCGTCCGGCCCTCGGCACCTCGACGTACACTATCTCCTTGGAGATCTTTTGGGCGAACTCGGTAACACCCTGGGTGACGACGTTCCCATCTACCTTTGCCCACCCGTGGTTCTTGTCGTAGCATAGATCGTCTGGAAAACTGTACCCACCGATGTCCATGGCTTCCGCACCTCCTCTCCGAATCTGCGACGCAATTCTAACACAGATGTGCCAAATCATCAAAGCCGGGGCGGTCCCAGCTCCCGAATGGTACAGCACGGGGGGCGAGGCCGGGTGCAAACCAAGTCAGGGGAATCAGAGGCCCTGGGTGCAGAGTCACCCGTGCGGCACCGTGGCGGGCCTGGCCCCTCTGCTGCGTGCTAACCCTGCCTCTTGATCTCAAACCTGTCGAAATCTCTAGTCACGGTAGTGTGGGGAAAGACAGCCTGCGCCTCCTTCAAGACTTCCTGAGCCGAGTACCTGCGCGATATGTGGTTCAGGTAGAGGCTGCGGACGCCTGCCTCTCGTGCCAGGGCCGCCGCCTGTACGACAGTCAGGTGGCCGTACTGCTGCGCGAGCTCAGCTTCCGCCGATAGGTACGTAGCCTCGATCACCAGGGCGTCAACCCCCTGGGCGTACGGGATCAGATCGGAGATCTCTGCGGTGTCGCCCACGTAGACGAGCCTGGCGCCTTCACGTGGCTCTCCCAGCACTTGATCCGGGTGCACCGTGGTGCCACCCACCAGGGTCACAGGTTCACCTTCCACCAGCCGCCTGCGCTCCTTCCCTGCAGGGACTCCCAGTCTTTCCGCCTCGTCCGCCAGGAATGGTCGTCTGCTTCGCTCCTCGAAGCTGAAGCCGAAGCAACCAGGTCCCCGGTGGCTCACCGGGAAGGCGGAAAGGACGAACTCCTCGTCCTCCAGGACTACCCCTGGTGAGAGCTCGATGAACTCCAGGTCTATGGGTGGCCTCGCACCCCTCAGAACGACACCGAGAACGAGGTCCTCCACTCTGTCCAGCGCCCATCTCCCGCCGTAGATCTCCAAAGACTCCACAGCCTCCCAACGGCTGAAGGTGGAGACGAGACCGCCCAGCCCGAGGATGTGGTCCAGATGGCCGTGGGTGAGCAGTATGCGCTTCAACCTTTTGAAACCGAGGCCACTTTTCAGCAATTGCCTCTGTGTTCCCTCGCCGCAGTCAATGAGGAACCGGTAGTGTTTGTGGAGCACCATGCTGGCGCTCAGGTTCCTCGCCACCGAAGGCGCCGAGGCAGACGTGCCCAAGAAGACGATCTCAAACATCCTCAAGTCCCAAGATGGTCACTTTTCCCGCCTTTCCTTGCTCCCCATCGATGACCATCTCCCTGCCGAGCAGTTGCTCCACGATCCAGGCATTCGTTAGCAGATGCTGAGTGATGCGGGAGGCGGTGAACGACGACTTCCCCTTCGCGAGGGCCAGCGGCAAGACAAGCTGGTCGGCCAGATATTGATCGAGAGCCATCCCGCTCTCATAGTAGTGCAGGAACCCCTCCACCGCCTCCTCGGCCACCGTCTCTGCCGGCTTGCCCTTACTGCCCAGAGAGGTGAACCCGGCCTGCACGTGCTCGAACTCAGCGACGAGGAAGACCATCGTTCCCTGCCCTCTGGCGGGAGCGTCGACGATCTCGATCTCTGGATCGAAGCCCTTGGCTCGCAGCTCCTTCTCGGCCTGGAGCTTCTGTCGCTCTGCGATGTGTGCGGGTAGGTTGGAGAGCGCCGAGATCCCGAACACCCTTCTCAGAGCGCCGCGCTCCTCCAACTCGAGCGCGCGCAGGTCGGAGAGGGCTGCGCTTGATCCGCTGATCTGGGCTGTCAGAATGCCTCCGCCGATGGGGTACCAGCCCCACCGCTCGATTTCGATTGTCGTACTTATACCCATGCGGCGCAAGAGGGGCAGATAGACCAGGCCCAGGTAGTGAAATGGCGGGCTCCATGCAACGTGGGTGCCTCCCCGCAGGAAGACCCTTGACCTCCCGTCGGCCAGGAGCAGAGGCATCAGCAGGGCCTGGAAGATCAGAGTCGTGGCCCCAGCGCTGCCACCCTTGCGGGCTTCGGACACGTCCCAGGAGTACTCTCCGCTCACAGGGGAGGACCCGGGCCTGAACGTCAACGCCAATGAGCCCAGCTCGGCGCCTTCCGTTGACGACCTGCATACCCTCGCCAGGGCGCGAACGGCGGTCAGATGCTGAGCCTGAAGTCCTGGGTTGGGCCGCTTGCTGCGAATGTTCTCGATCCTGATGGGGATGCCCAGTACGGCGGATAGTGCGAGGGAGTTGCGTAGCACCGCCCCCCCTCCCTCCCCATGAGAGCCATCAATGACTAGCATGGAGATTGCCTTGTCCCGGCCAGGGGTCTGTACCGCGATCGGCGGTTGCACACCCGAGCCCTCTCACCGGTGCAGCAGTGTCCCTTCCTCGATCTCGATCTCCACCAGTGCCTTCTCGACGAGGCCCTCCCTCTCCCCGGAGATGATGCGTACCGTGAGAGATGGGTGCGCTTCGATCAACCGGGACATCGTTTGCACCTTGGATAGCATTCCGCCTGTCACGTCGGTGTCTGGGGAGCCAGCAAGCAGCCTTTCTACCTCGTCCAGTCTGGAGACCGAGATGGCCTTGACCAGACGGGTGCCGGTGTCCCGTAGCGGGTCTGCTGTGAACACTCCTTCTACGCGACCAGCCAGGATGACCCGGTCAGGCCTCAGGCGGGAGCCAAGATAGGCGAAGATCTGCTCCGTGGAGATGATAGCGCTGCCCTGCGCCGCATCGAAGGAAACGTCGCCGTACACCACTGGCACCAGTCCCCGCCTGAGGGCCTCCTCGAGGGGGGCGGTCTCCAGGTGCACCAGGTTCCCGTCGCGGCAGAGAGCCGAGGCGGACGGCTGCAAAGGTAGGGCTGGTATCCCCTGGTCGAAAAGGGCGTCGGTGACCACCCGGTTCAACCGAGAGGCGATGACTGCGGTCTCGGCGTAGCCCCACCAATCGCCGCCGTCGGCGAGTCCCTCCTGGATGCCATACTTGCTGGCGGTCGGGTGCCCATACGATCCGCTCCCGTGCCCCACGACTAGCCTCAGTCCGGGGACCTCGTCGAGGGCTTCCCGTATCTCGTGAGCAACCCGTCGGATGACCTCTCTCCTCGCAGTCTGCGAGGATCCCTTCTCTGTGATCAGAGATCCACCCAGTTTGAGGAGCACCAACTCCCCCAAAGCTCTGCCGCCTTCTGCCCAATACTAAGTCTGCTCTGGCCTGCTCTTGGCTGCCAGCACGACCAACGCGCGCTCAGGGGCCCGCACACGGTATGTGGCTCCCTTGGGGACCACAGTGATGTCGCCCCTGGTCAAGGATACGGTCCCCAGTTCGGTTTTCAAGGTCACACTGTCCTCATGGACCAGCAATAGTTCGCTGCCATGATGGCAGTGGTATTCTTCGGCCTCGCCCTGGTATTTGATCAGGGACAATGCCAGATCATCGACGGTGACCAGTCTACGGGGCACGGAAGGCCCCTCGAGGAGCAGGGCCTCGGCTCCGATGCTGACCGGTGATAGCTCTCCCGCTCCCTGGAGGACGAATAGCCTTCGTTGTCCGTTCTGCCTGTTGGAGAAGTGCGTTCTCTCGAAAACCAGGGCCGTGGTTCGCGCCAGGGAGCCACAGCGGTGGGTGACTGCCTTCGGTATCACCGCCATCTCTCCGCTCCGCAGCGTGGTGTTGCCCCATTCGGTCTCCAGTGTCAGCTCCCCATCGAGAGTGTAGAAGAGCTGCTCCTGATCTATGTGCTTGTGCAGGGCCACCATACCCTCGCTGATGAACAGACGAGCCGCGAAGTCATCGACCTCGGCCAGATCCATAACCAGGAAGGGTTGCTTGAGGCTCTTGGCCTGCTCAAAGACGTTGATCTTCGCGATAGACATTACACCTCCCACATTCGGTGCCAGATCGGGTTCTTCGGTAGTCAGCTCTTCATGGCGCTGTAGACGATGCGACACGGGACGGCGTATTCTGGCTGGCCGGAATCTCCGTCCGAATCACACTCTGTGCACCGTCGGAGATCAACGCCCTCTCCACGTCATCTCGCCTCTCCGGTGTGACCAGAGCGATCGTGTTCCCCCCTCGACCGGCTCCCGAGAGCTTGGCCCCCAAGGCCCCGCCACGTCTGGCCGCCTCTGTCAGCGAGTCCAGTTGCGGAGACGAGACGCCCATGGCTTGCAGCAGTCGGTGGTTCTCGTCCATTCTGCGACCCAAGCTTTCCTCATCGCCCATTTCCATCGCCCGGCGGACGGCTCTCGAGATGCTGCCCACGTCGTCGAAGAGCGCCTCGTACCTGTCCCTCGAGCGTTCCCATGCCGTCCGCACCCACTCCACCACCGCTCTGGTGGAACTGGCGACCCCCGTGTCCGCGATGACGAGCTGGAGGGGTCTGCCTACGGTGAAAGCCTCCAAGGCCTCACCGCGTACGAAGTATACCGGGCGTTCGTAGGCGATGACGGTATTGTCTATGCCGCTGGGCGTTCCGTGGTGTAACCTCTCCACTTCGTATACCAGTTGAGAGACCTCTTCCGCACTGAGTTCGGCGGAGAAGTGCAGACCCACGGCCCTGACCATCGCCGTGGCCACGGCGGCGCCACTTCCCAGGCCTCGGGCGATGGGGATAGTGGAGTTCACCGTGATTGTGAGGTCATGCTGCAAGGTGAGGCTCAGGTGGCGGAGAACGCCAAGGACCGCAGCCTCCAGGGGGCGCGCCTGTGGGTCGGCCTCGCCGCGCCCCGCGACGAACGTACGTCCCAGGTCCGCCGCCACGATGACTATCCCCTGTCCCGCGTCGCCGGCCTCGACCGTCGCTCGTGCGCGGACCTGAAACACGGGTATGGCCACGGCAGGTCGGCCGTACACTACAGCGTGCTCTCCGACGAGTATGACTTTTCCCGGCGCGTACGCCTCTGTCACAGCCGAGCACCTCTCGCGGTATTGAATCTAGTATATCACAGGAGAGAAAACCGGCACAAGCACTGGTGGGCTGAGCGGAGGTATGAGCGCATGGTCCGGGTGGTCAGGGTCTGGCTACCGCCGGAGTTGCTCGAGAGGTAAGTAGCGGGCCGCTGCGAAGCCTTTCCTGGGCGCGGGGGCAGGGGCAGGGGCGAAAGAGTAACGATGGCTGCGCGATTGGTCTTGCACACCATCTTGTCCCGATAGCGCGACGATGAAGGCGATGCTATAATGGCCTTTTGGAGGTCTTTCTCGTGGGAGAGGCTACGCTCCCCATCGGAGGGTCGAATATACTGGTCAGCTTGGCCATACTACTGATCAGTGTCTTGATGGTGGCTTTCTTCTCCAGTTCAGAGGCATCCCTGATCTCGGTCAGCAAGATCCGGATTCGCAGTCTGGCGGAGCAGGGCAGCAGAGCTGCGCAGGCGGCCAGGGACTTGTGGGAGCACCACGACAAGCTGTTCGCCACTATCCTGTTGACCGAAAACGCGTTCATCATTTTCGCATCTTCCGTGGGCACCACCCTGGCACTAACGCTTTTTGGTGAGCAAGGCTTGCTCGTGTCGAGCGTGGCTCTGACCGTCCTCATCGTGCTTTTCGGCGAGATAACCCCTAAGACCTTCGCCGCCCGCAACTCAGAGCGCATGTCCCTCCTGGTTGCCAGGCCCATCACTTTCATCGTCAAGGTGCTGACCCCCGTTATCTACATCTTCACCCTGCTCGCCAATGCCATGATCAGCGTGGTGAGCAGGGGACGACGCGTTCAGTCTCCGTTCGTCACCGCGGAAGAGATCCGCATGCTGGCCACAATCGGAGAGGAGCAGGGCACGGTCCTGGAGATGGAACGGGATATGGTGCACAAGGTCTTCGAGTTCGGCCAGCGACAGGTGCGCGAAGCGATGATCCCACGACCCGACATAGTGGGCGTTGAGATCGAGGCCACCTTTGAGGCTCTCTTGGAGACCTTCGCCAGCCACAGCCATTCCCGCTTTCCCGTATACAGTGGCGACCTGGACAACGTTGTAGGTTTTGTGACCATCAAGGACGTAGTTGTGGCTGTGGCCAGCGAATCTGCTGAATCTTCCAGGGATCTGCGCGGACTGGTCCGGCCCACCACCTTTGTCCCGGAGACCAAGCAGGTGGGCAGTCTGTTCCACGAGATGCGAACCCAGCACATGCAGATGGCCGTCGTGATCGACGAGTATGGTGGCACCGCGGGGTTGGTGACCCTAGAGGAGTTGGTGGAGGAGATAGTCGGACGGCTGACTGATGAGTGGGTGACGGAACGACTTCTCGTAGAGGTCGATGAACACACCGTCCAGGTGGACGGCTTGATGCGCATAGACGAGGTCAACACGGAGCTGGGCATAGCCCTGCCGGAGGATGACAACTACGACACAGTCGCCGGATTCGTCCTCTACCAGCTTCGGCGCATCCCCGAGGAGGGTGAGAAACTCTCGTATGGTGACGTCGAGCTCACCGTAGAGGAGATGAAGGGCCCCAAGATAGAGAAACTCCTTGTCAGGAGGGCGTGAAGCGACCCTCTCGGATCTCGTCGATCCTCTCTCTCATCCTCTGCCAGTGAGTACCCCTCCAGTACACCTTGTCGCACTGCGGGCATAGAGTGAAATCGCTGTGCCGATGCAAGACGTAGCGTGGCACTCTAGCACTGACTTCCTCTTTGGTGATCGGTAGCAAGGCCGCGTTGCAGCGGGCGCACCGGGGTGTCTGGTTCGTGCAATCCAGGTCCAGATCGCGCAGCAACTGGCCCAACTGTTCTTCGAACCTATCGCTCTTGATGAGGATTGATCTCACGCCCTTCCGTCTCGTCAGCTCCCGATCTCGGGTCAACAGCGTGCGGTCTTCCGCCCGTGCTAAACGAACCAACTCATGGTCTTCGATCTGTGGGAAGTAGGCGGTGTCGTGCCCCAAGACGCGCAGCCACTTCGCCAGGCGGCCCAGCATGGCGTCAGCAAGGAGCTTCATTGCGGATACGCTGCGCTACTTGCGCATGCGCCATCGCCCGCGGTAAGCACGCTGCATCTCCTGCACGGTGATGAAGGCACCCTCGTCGATGGCGCTAGCCACGGCCGTCACCGAGGGCACCTCTCTTCTTCTAACCACCGTGCGAATCATGTCCACTATGTTATCGTGACCTGCCCCCAGGAACTCAGTAGCTCCGAAGCCCTCCAGGCGCAACGCCTCCGCTACCTCGGTCCCTTTACCCATGGAGATTATGTTCACCTCAGCGAGACCAATGGCTAGCTTCCTCTCGATGGTCATGCCCACGATCGTGCCCACGGCGAAACCGCCTGCATAGCCCAACACGTTCCACCAGTTACCGATGTTGCTAATCACCTGGCTGATGGCCACCAGGAAAATGGTGACTTCGAAGAAGCCTATGACACCCGCCAGTAGCCTGCGTCCGCGCACGGCCATGAGAATCCTCACTGTGCCCATGGACACGTCTATCAGGCGCAGACAGAAGATAAGTAAAGCACCAAGCAAGACCGACACGGTCTGACCTCCATTTATCCGTGGGGCTGTAACCCCAGCGAGTTGCCCTCTAGGCAGGGCGGCAAGCACTGGCGCATCTAGCGCCTCTTGCGGACGCGCCGCACCTGCACGCTTCAGCCCATTGTAGCCATACTATGGGCTTTGTCAAGCATCAACCTACGATCCCCCGGCTATACAGGAGCAGCATGGCGCCGAGATATCCGAGGAAGATCAGCAAGGCGTCCACTTCCACGAACAGGAGACGACGTTCCACCTGAGCCAAGGTAGCCACCAGTCCCAGGCTGGTCAACAGCAGGCCGGCCAGCCCTGCGAGAGCCAGTGTGGGCTCCACGGTGGCCAGGAATCGACCCTGGAAGTAGAAGAGGTCCGTTGAACCCAGAGCGAAGATGTTGAAGATGTTGCTGCCGAAGAGGTTGCCTACGGCCAGGTCGTGCGCGCCGATGCGTACTGCAGCTGCCGCAGTGACGACCTCAGGCAGAGAAGTGACCACGGCCACCAACGCCGCGCCGATGAAACCCTCGCTCAAGCCTGTGGCCTCGGCAATGCCCACCGAGCTGTGCACCAGCCACGGCGTGACCATCACCAACACCACGGTCGCTCCCAAGAAACAGAGCACGGCTGGAGCCAGGCCAAGAACTCCCTGTACGTCGGCCGGAGCGACGTCAGCCGGTTCGCCCCGAATGCGGTTTCTCCCGTAGACTAGCGCCATGCCCAACCAGTACATCCCCACCAGCATCATGCTGTCGAGACCTACCCAACCGATCTGGATTCCAATGTCAGCCAGCACGAAGAGCACCGCCATTCCGGTGAGGAGAACGGCTATGCTGGCACTGAGAGCGTGGTTCACAGCCACGCGTCGCAGGATCCTGGTGCGCGGACTGGCCAGGTCCAGCACAGCCAGGATCAGCATGTTGAACATACTACTCCCGAAGATGTTCCCCGCAGCCAACGCGGGCACGCCCTGATTGATGGAATTCAGGGTTGTGAACAACTCGGGGAGCGAGGTGGCGCCGGCCAGGAGCAGTGTCCCGACGAACATGCCGCCCAGCTTGGTGCGCAGCGCAATGGCATGTGCACACTCGGCCAGCTTCATGGCTGCCAGCACGATCAGAGCGGCGCTGACCAGGAATTCGAGCCAGATCACTCCTCAGCCCCCAAACCAGCGACCCGTCCTGGCACCCCCTTTGCCGAAGACAGCTCCCAGGCGGCGAAGACCCCTGTGTTGGGCTCATCGAGGTCCCCGACGATACGCTCGGAAGCCTCGAGGCAGAGGTCCGACGTATTGCGGTCAGGCACTACGGCAAATAGTGTATACTGAGAGCGCTCTGCGCTCTCGGCCAGTCCCGGCAAGCCGAAGACGTAGCGACCGGGCACGCGGCGTGTCTGTCGCCTGTAGGCACCGATGGTCTCCATGATGGTGACGCCGCTCACGCCAGTGGAGCTCCAGGCTTCGAGAACGTCGTCCAATCGGTTGGGATTGTCCAACACAAGCATGATCATGTGCATCGTTCACACCCTCCTGGCCGCCGCCGGGTGCACGAGCGAAGTGATGCGAGGGAAGCTCAGATAGGCAGCCGTCATCGAATGCTTCCACACAGGGTGCGGGCTCGTGGCCCGTGGGGAGTATCGGATGTCAGATCCTTGACTAGGGAGGAAACTACCACATTATCTGCCAACAACGGAGGTGGCGTGGGCGAGCGCGAGCAGGGTGACTAGCAGACCACCCGAGCCTCTATGCCCGTCTCAGTCTGGATCTCCTGGGCGAACTTGAGCAGACCCTCGGGCGCGAAGGTGCACGCGGGATCATCCTCGGCAGCCTGGCCCAGCACCACCATGGTTGCCCTCTCTTCGACGGCCGCTGCTTTGATCTCCGCTTGCACGTCCCCCTGGCGAAGCACATACCTTGCCTCAATCCCCTGGTTCTGAGCCCGCTCCAGGGCCATACTCAGCAGGAACTCGCCCAGGCGTGTCATCTCCTGCGCCACGACATCGGGGCGCACAGCTCGCTTGGTCCTATTGAGAAAGTCCAGGTCCACGATGTACAGGAACACCAGTTCATCACCGCTCTCCTTGGCCATGGCGATAGCGGCATCCTGTGTGCGATAGCTACCCTCTCCGCCCCGAGTGGGGCACAGAATCCTGCCCATATTCTCCTCCGCTATCTAGAACCGGATCAGTAGCCATATCGTGCCCATGGCTACGGTGATGATCGTTGCCGGCAAGCCCACCTTGAGGAAGGTGATATAGCTAATACGATACCCCGCGCGCTCCGTGATGCCCGCCGCAACCATGTTGGGCGAAGAGCCGATGAGAGTGGTGTTGCCACCCATGGCCGATCCTACTGACAGCCCATAGTAGAGCACCTTGCTGGACGCGCCCGGAATGGTCTGGGTCAGATAGCCCACCACCGGCAACATGGCGGCTGTGAACGGGATGTTGTCGATGAGTCCAGACAGCAACGCCCCTGCCCAGATGATGGCCAACAATGAGAGACTGAGGTTCTCTCCCACCGCCTGCTTCATGCTGGCTGCGATCATGCTGACGAGACCGACTTCTTGAATGGCCCCGATGACCATGAATAGGGCGATGAAGAACATCAGTGTGGTCCAATCCACCACCCTGAGCATCTCCTGGACGTCGATGTCGACCACCAGCAGCATGAACACCGCCCCCAGAATCGCTGTCACGGCAGGCACTAGGTGGATTTGCTCCCCAACCACGAACAGCAGCAGTGTGAGCGCGAAGATCCCGCCCGCCTTGGCCAGTGTCCTTGGTTGAGTGATGCGACCATTCTCCCTCAGCCTCTCCAACATCGCTGGCGACAACCCGCTGCTTGCTTCCCGATACTGACGGCGATATACCAGTAGCACGTAAATCGTCAGTGCGACCTGGGCCAGGATCACTCCTGGGGTAAGGTTGATCAGGAAGTCTCCGAAGCCGATGTCCGCATAGGACCCTATGAGGATGTTGGTGGGTGTCCCGATCAGCGTGCTGATGCCACCGATGTTCGAAGCCAGGACTTCCGGGATAATCAGTGAGAGCGGATTGATGCCCAGGGCCAGGGCTATCTCCAAGGTGATGGGCGCCATCAGCAACATGGTGGTTACGTTGTCCAACATCGCCGAGGCTACCGAGGTGAGCAGCATCAAGATGGTCACCAATACCCAGGCTCGGCCTCTGGATAGGCGATAGGCCTGATACGCCGTCCACTGGAAAACGCCCGTCGTCTCCAAGATGCCGACCACGATCATCATTCCCATCACCAGGAAGATGACATCGAAGTCCACGTATTGAAGCGCCCGCTCGAAGTCGAGAATGAAGAAATCGGGGTTGAGGGGCCGCCCCACGAAGCTGACTCCGAGGACTATGGCCGCACCCAGCAGGGCAGCCATGGTGTTGTGCAGCTTCTCCAGAGCTATGAGCAGCAGCATCCCCACAAAGGTGAAGGTGGCTATCCAGAAGCCCAGAGTGATCCGCCTCTGCATAGTGATGTTGGGCAAGCGTACGGTGGCGCCCTCCCGCAGCCGCTTGAGCTCTTCCACACCGGCGACCCACGTCTGCCCATGAAAGTGGGCATGGGAGATCTCTACCAACAAAGTCTCGAAGGAGCGGTCAGGGAGTTCAAGGATAAACGAGCCATCGCTTTGACTCTCAGCCGTCGCCGCAGGCTCCTCGGACCCGGAGATGTAGACTTCGACATCGGCATTCCCCACGGGCTGCCCCTGGGCATCAACCAGCCACCCGACGAGACCTGGTGCAGCGGAGGACGCGGCCGAGGGTGCGGAAAGAAAAGGGGTCAGATAGAGCGTAAGCACGGAGAACAAGAATCCCGCTGAGAGCAGTAGGATGACCCACCTGCGATCCCGAACGAGAGGCAGTCTTGTAGGCAAACGGAACCTCCGATGATCTCCAGCCATTGCACATTCTAGCACAGGCCATGGACGTTCGCTAGGCTGACTTGAGAGGCAGTAGCAGAGGCTGTCAGACACGCGCGAGTGGTGTCCACTTCCCCGGCTGTCGGACCGATCCTGAGCGAGCCACTGCTGCCCGCCAGGCAAGGGGACGGCGAGACGCGGGATTCTGGAGCTTGCGTGGGTTCGGACCGACTAGAGGCCAGGTGACACGTCGGGCCCTCCCTGGCCTGCGTTCGCGTGTGCGCACTGGTTGCGCAGAGCGACGAGGAGTGTGGCGATCACGAGTGACCCCAGGAGATGACTCTCTCGTTCACTCCCTGGTACCTAGGCTTGAGGCGGGTGGTGATATCCTCGAGGATCTCTCTCTGGCCGCTGCCATCGGCGTTCATCACGTAG